>CAZGUL010000044.1:10055-12331 GCA_964529055.1 uncultured Spirochaetaceae bacterium | reverse complement strand
ACTGGGCCGACGAGGCGACGACCTTGATGAACTCCGTGCCGTAGGGCCCGCCCAGGATGAAGGCGAAGGGATGGCCGGGGCCGGGGATCCTGACCAGCGTGTTTTTCGGCACGAAATTGTCCCGGTGGTACTGGTTGGGAAAGATGAGTTTCGTCTCGCCTTTGACGTCGATGTGGTAAATTTTGACAAAAGCGTCCCGGTTGGAGAAGAAATTGACCACCATTTCCTCCCCGTCCCGGAAAACCGCGCCGCTTCCCCGGTTCGTCGTCGCCCGCACGACGAGGCGGTCGTCGCCGGACTTCACCAGGTCGCCGATTTCCCGGAAAACCTTCGCCGCTTCCTCCAGGTCCGGCGGAAGCAGAGACACCGACGGCGGGATCGCCGATTTCGGAATCCTCACCTCCTCCCTTCCGACCAGGCTGCCGTCGGCGAAATCGACGATCTTCAGCTCGATCCTGACGGAATCCCCGGCGTCGAAATAGGCGCCGGACAGGACGGCCTGCACCCCTTCCAGGTTGAAGAGTCCGCCGAAGGCTTCCTTGAACGCCGGGTCCAGGTTCGACAGGGCGTTCAGCACGAAAAGGGAGACCCGGCCGCCGGTCCGGGTTATCGCGTCCGACAGAACCTCTTCCAGATGGCGGCTGAAGGAACCGCCGATGCCGGAATACTCGTAGGTGAAACTGCCGAAGGCCACGGAGAGGACGGGGCGGTGCTGGCCGCGTGCCATGCGTTCCAGGGATGCCGCGGCTTCGAGCACGTGGGGAGGAGCCGCGGACTGGGCACGGGCAGCGGCGGGAAAGAGGGCGCCCGGAACCACGATGGCGAGGACCGCCGCGGCGGCCCGGACAAACCGGGACATTGCTTTCATACCTGAAAGTATAACGGTCCCCGGGGCGGACTGCAATCGGAATTCAGCCCCGGACCCGGGGCGACTTCTCGAATGCCGGGCAGTGCCGGCCGGTGGAGCGGAAAACCTCCACGCTGGGCAGTTCCCGGCTTTTGATGCCGAACACCGAGCACGATCGGGGGAACCGGGGGTCCCAGGTGACGGAAAACCAGCGGCATTTCAGGCAGTCCGGAGCCCTGTCCGGGAAAGGAGAGGCCACGGCTAAAAGAGCGGCTCCCTGCCCGCGGCGTAGCGTTCCAGAAAGTCGTCGTACAGCCGCATGAGCCTCCGGACGAGGTCGGGAACGGCGGTTTCGTGCGTACCTATCCTCCGGAGCGGCATGATCTTCGTCGACGTGCTGGAGAGGAAGTATCCGGAGTACCGGGGAAGATCGGATTCCGGCAGGGGCCTCTCGAGGAGGGGAATTCCCGCCCCGGCGAGGGTCTCCGAAATCGTGTGCTTCGTCACGCCCTCGAGTACGGTTTCCCACGGCGGGGTGCAGACCGTTTCCCCGTCGGTGAAGAAGAGATTCGTCCGTGTTCCCTCGGTCAGTTCTCCTTTCGCGTTTCGGAGCACCGCGTCGTAGGCCCCGGCGGCGCGGGCGGCCCGGAAGGCGAGGGTGCTTGTCAGCATGCTGAGGGTTTTAGCCCGGGGGAAAACCCTCTCTCCCGGCCAGATTATGGCCGATGCCCCGTTCCGGTAGTCTTTCCGGTCCGGGAAAAGGGGGTTCAGGGTCATGATGTAGAGCCGCGCCGCCCCGGGGCCGTCGCCCCCGACGAGAAGAATTTTTATGTTGGCGTTTTCGGTCCGGTTGGCCCGGACGAGGTCCCGGATGAAGCCGGCGACGGCGCCGGGCCCGTAGGGGTGCTCCAGGCCTATGACCCCGGCGCTGTTGTAGAGCCTTTCCTCGTGGAGTTCCGGAAAATACAGGATACGGCCGCGGACCTTCAGCGTTTCGTACACGCCGAAACCGTACGCGAAGTTGATGTCGTCCACGCCGACAACGGCTTCGCCGGCGGGAATCAGTTTACCGTTGAAGGAGCACCAGGCGCCGGTCATTTTCCGTCCTCTCCCGCGCCGCCTGTCCCGCGGAACGCGATGTAGGCCGCCAGGACCGGAACGTCGGCCTCCGCCCAGTCCAGGCCCCGGAGTTCCCCGGGCATTTTCCAGACCGCCTCGCTGTGGTCCCGCAGATCGATCCCGTCCTCCTGCGATTCGAGGGCGCACACGAAGGGATGCAGAACGATGTCGAATTCCGGGTATCCGTGGGGGGACGGAGGAAGGGCCGCCCGTATCCGGATGCCGCGTCCCAGCTCCTCCTCGATTTCCCGGCGAACGCACTGCTCGGGGGTTTCGTCCGGTTCGATCTTGCCGCCCGGGAATTCCCACC
>CAZGUL010000044.1:0-10045 GCA_964529055.1 uncultured Spirochaetaceae bacterium | reverse complement strand
CGCCCGCCGGGTCGCGAGAACGAGTCCGTTCCGTTCAATTATGGCGCAGGATACGCGCAGCAATGGCTTGGTCATCGGTCCTACTATACCACGGCGGGGGCCCCGATGCGAGAAGGCGGTCCCGGGTCCGGGAGAAAAACTGTGCCGGGGGGAATCTCCGGAGTTGGAAATTCCGGCGGCTTCTGGTATCATGCCGGCGGAGGCCTTCCCATGAATTTTACCGAACTTTTTCGGCGCGGCGATGAAAAAATCCGTTACCGCCGGCTTGACGGTGACTTCGTGCGCGGGGAAACCTGGAAGGGGCGGAATTTTCTCACCGTCGATCCGGAGGCTCTCCGGCTCATGACGCGGGAGGCCTTTCACGACATCGCGTTCTACCTCCGCCCGTCCCACCTGGAACAACTGGCGGCGGTCCTCGGGGACCCTTCGGCGTCCGGCAACGACCGGTTCGTCGCGGGGGCCCTGCTGAAAAACGCCGTCATCGCCGCGGAGGGCGTTCTGCCCATGTGTCAGGACACCGGAACCGCCGCCGTCGCCGCCTGGAAGGGGGAAGCGGTCCTCACCGGCACCGACGATCCGGTTTTCATCACCCGCGGCGTCCGGGATGCCTACGGGGACAACCATCTGCGGTATTCCCAGACCGCGCCGCGGACGATGTTCGACGAGGCGAACACGGGAACGAATCTGCCCGCCCAGATCGACATCGGCTCCGTCCCCGGCGGGGAGTACAGGTTCCTGTTCATCGCCAAGGGGGGCGGTTCGGCGAACAAGACGGCTTTTTTCCAGGAAACCAACGCCCTGCTGAATCCCGCGGCCCTGGAGAAATTCATCCGGGACAAGGTGGCGGCCCTCGGCACCGCCGCCTGCCCCCCGTATCATCTGGCACTGGTCGTCGGCGGCCTGTCCGCGGAAATGAACCTGAAAACCCTGAAGCTCGCAACTTCGGGGCTTCTGGACGATCTTCCCGGGGAGGGTGCGGCGGAGGAGTACGCCGAGCCGTTCCTGGACCGGGAGTGGAGCGGCCGCCTGCTGGAGGCCGCCCGGGAAACGGGTCTGGGAGCCCAGTTCGGCGGCGGATACCTGGCGCTGGACGCCCGGGTGGTCAGACTGCCCCGCCATGCGGCGTCCTGCCCCGTTTCGATCGGCGTTTCCTGCAGCGCCGACCGCAACATCCTGGGTAAAATCACTTCCGACGGGGTCTTTCTCGAGGAGCTCGACCGGAACCCCGGCCGCTTTCTGCCGGGGACGGCGGCCGCCGGGGGCTTCCCGTCCGCGGCGGCGGCGGGGATCGATCTCCGCAGGCCGATGGAAGAGATCCGCCGGGACCTCTCCCGCCTTCCGCCGGGGAGCCTGGTCCTCCTGTCCGGCCCGGTGGTCGTGGCCCGGGACATCGCGCACGCCCGCCTTTTCGAAAGGCTGAAAAAAGAGGGACAGGTCCCGTCCTATTTCCGGGACCATCCGGTGTACTACGCCGGGCCGTCCAAAACCCCTCCGGGGTATCCCATCGGCAGTTTCGGGCCCACGACGGCCCAGCGGATGGATTCGTACCTCCCCGGCTTCATGGCGGCGGGGGCCTCGCTGGTGACCCTGGCGAAGGGAAACAGGTCCCCCGCCGTCACGTCTGCCTGCAGGGAACACGGCGGCTTCTACCTGGGGACGATCGGCGGGGCGGCGGCCCTGCTCGCGGCGGAGAACATCGCGTCGTCGGAAACCGTCGATTATCCCGAACTCGGCATGGAGGCGGTCCGGCTCGTCGAGGTGCGGGATTTTCCGGCCTTCATCCTGGTGGACGACAAGGGCGGGGATTTCTACGCGTCGGTCCTGGCCGGAAAGGGGTAGCAGCAGGTGGGCAGAATTTTCGGCATCCTGATGGTCGTGATTTCCGCGGCGTCATTCGGTTTCCTGCCGATTTTCGCCCGGTTCGCCTATGCAGACGGCGTGGATTCCACATCGCTCCTTTTCCTCCGCTTTACCATCGCGTCGCTGGTGATGCTGGGCGTCATGCGGCGCTTTTCCCTCAGGTTTCCCCGGGGCCGCACCCTCGCGGCGCTGGTCGCCATGGGCGGCTTGGGTTACGTGGGGCAGTCCTTCTGTTACTTTTCGGCCCTGCACTACGCGTCGGCGGGCCTCGTGGCGCTGCTGCTGTACGTGTATCCCGCCCTCGTCGCGGCCCTGTCCGCGGCGTTCTTCGGGGAGCGGATGACGAAGCGGAAAACGGCGGCCCTCCTTCTGGCTTCGGCCGGAACGGCCATGATCATCGGGCTCAACGTCTCGGGAAGCCCCCCGGGGATAGCCCTGGGTCTCGGCGCGGCGGCGATCTATTCGCTGTACATCCTGGCCGGGAGCCGGATCATACCGGAAGGCGGGGAAATCGCAGCCTCCACGGTGATCATGATGTCCGCCGCGGCGGTTTACGGCGGCATAGCGGCGGCCGCCGGCCTGCGCCTCCCGGAAACCGCGGAGGGCGCCCTGTCGGTGCTTGGCCTCGCCCTGGTGTCCACCGTGATCGCGATCCTGACCTTTTTTCTGGGTCTCCGCAGGATCGGCGCGACCTACGCCTCGATGATTTCCACCTTCGAGCCGGTGGTGACGGTGGCGCTGGCCGGCCTGCTTCTCGGCGAAACCATTTCGCCCCTTGCGGCCGCGGGAGGCGCCCTGGTCCTCGCCGCGGTCTTTCTGCTTTCCGCGCCGGAAAAGCACGCCCTTCCGTCTTCCGGACGGGCCTGAAATTTCTTTCGCTTTTTCTGGACTGCCGCCGGGATTACGCATACAATAAAAATGTGGCCGTTCAGGATTTTTTTGCCCGGGATGCGGCTCTTTTCCTGAAGGAAAGCGGAAAATCCGAAGTTTTCCGGGAGCTCGTGAATTTCTTCTGCTCCCGGTATCCCGGCATCGACGCCGAAGCCCTGTACGCGAAAGTCCAGGAGAGGGAAGGAGTCATCTCCACCTGGGTCGCCCGGGGGATAGCCATTCCCCACGCCATCGTTCCCGGCTTCAGCCCGTCCCGGATCGCCGTGGGGATCAGCCGGGAGGGGATCGCGTACGGGGCGCCGGACGACGAACCGGTGCATGTCCTCATTCTCATCGTCGGAGACGGACTCGAGCACCTGCAGGTCCTGCGCCAGGTGGCGATCCGACTCGGGACCCCGCAGGTGTACGAAGGCATGGTCGCCGCGGAGACGGAGGAGGACGTCTGCAGGGCCTTCACCGAGCAGGACGAGTACGCGGTGCTGCCCCCCGGCGGGAGCATCGAAGTGTCCCGGGCCTGCTTCAGTTACGCCCGGCGGCTCGCGAAGGAAGTGGGCGCCCGCTTCATCCTGGTCCACGCGGACTGCGTGGAAGACCTCCTTTTCTTTCCCTCCGACGTCGGGGAGAACATTCTTTTCGTCACGATCGGAAGGGAGGATGACCTCAAAAAACGGTTTCCCGCGAACAGGATCATCCAGATTCCCTTCAAAGGCATAACCCGGACGAACCAGATCGAGCTCTCCATCATTTTCGCCCTTTCCCGGGGGCTCCTGGAAAAGGACCAGAGGGTCGTCAGCGTTTTCGGTCTTCCCTATTCGGGGGTCCTGGACTCGCTTCGGGTGACGGACATCGACAAGGAGTTCAAGATTTACTTTTCGCTGAACTCGGGCACGAACAGCATGGACCTGGAAAACCAGGTCCTCGTCAGGATCATCGAAATCGCCGGCGAGCTCGCCGAGGAGGGGCGGGAGGGAAAACCTTCGGGAACGATCTTCGTGATGGGAGACTACGAGCAGGTGCGGCATCACTGCCAGCAGATGATAATCAATCCCTTCAAGGGGTATCCCGAAGAGGAGAGAAACGTCCTTGACCCGAGCCTGAAGGAAACCATCAAGGAGCTGTCGAAAATCGACGGCGCCTTCATCATCCGGGGGGACGGAGTTCTGGTTTCCGCGGGCACCTACATCCGCACCCGGATACCCCTGGCGGACCTGCCGTCCGGGCTCGGCTCCCGGCACGCCGCGGCGGCGGCCATCACGATGGTGAGCCGCGCGATTTCCGTGGCGCTGTCCGAATCCACCCGCAAGATAAGCCTGTTCAAAAGCGGCGAGAGGATAATGGAGCTCTAGACCCCCGCCGTATCGGCAGTATCCGCGCCGCCGTCCGGGGAGCCGCCGTCATCGGCGGCCGTTTCTTCCGCGCCCGCCGTTTCCGGAAGGTCGGATTCTCCGGACTTGTCCTTGTTCAACCGGCGAAGTTTTTTTGCTTCCTGCTTTTTTTTCCGGTCAAGTTCCTTCTGTCTTTTTGCGCTGCTGTACTGGTTTTTTCTCAATAGGTTTCTCCGTGCTGGATATTTTTTCTCCCGTCAATCCGTCAATTTGACCTTGTCCGCCGCTTCCGCGATCTTTCCCGCCTGGACCCGCGATACGAGGATATCGGCCGATCCGTCACGGTGGACGGCGTAAAAATCCCGGTTGTACGGCACGAGCCGGACTTCCGTTTTCTGCCCCGCCGGCCCGGCGAGCCTGTACTCGATGACGATGTCCGCGGCGGCGGCCTTCCGCGACGGGGCGGGATTCTCCGCGTCGGCGACGAGCCCGATGCAGGCCTGGTAAAAGTCCTTGAAGGATTTTTCCTCCGCCTTTTTGCCGTTGAAGTAATACGTTTCCCGGGTTTCCTCCTTCGACGTTTCCCTGCCGTCCGCGTCCTTCGAAGTCACCGTTTCCTTCGTCCGTTCCACCCGGCCCGTGAAGGTTTTGCCCCCCGCCGCCACGGTGACCGTGTCGATCCTGTCGATGCCGACGATCAGCGCGAACTTGTCGATCAGGTCGAAGGGGAGGGCCCGGAGAGCGGGGGACGCGTCGTCGATGGTGAACACGCCGGGCTCGGTGTCGAGCTTCGCGTACAGCCGGTTGGAGGAACCCTCCGGGGCCCTGCCCACCAGCAGATTGAGGCTCGAGTCCCCGGCCTGGATGAAGACCCTGTGCGGCTTGTCCAGCCCGAAGGGGGCCAGGCTCGCCGGGTTGTCGTCGATGAAATCACGGACCTGGAGACCCTTGAAGAAGGTCAGCAGGGAATTGAACCTTTCGGGGTCCACACCGCGCCGCGTCTTGTAGGGCGAGGTCATGACATGGGTCGTGAAGGAGGAAACCCAGACGTCGCCCTCGCTTTTCGTTTCGATCTCGATCCGGGTGTCTCCGGATGCCAGGATGAAATGCCGGACGTCCTCGACCTCGAAGGTCGGCAGGGCCTTGTCCCGCACGTCGGAGGCCTTCAGGTAGAGCCGCTCCCCCGGGTAGGAGGGAACGGCGTAGACCTTCGGGTCGCCCTTCACCATCGCGTAGTAGCCGCTCCGGGAGGGGGTCATGCTGCCCGCAAGGTATTCGATCGACACGCCGTCGCTCGTCGTGACGATGACCCGCGACTTCGGCTTGTCCAGGCCGTACGCGGACAGGTCCCCTGGGGCCTCGTCTATGATCTTGTCCGCCCGCATGTTGGACAGCGACCAGGCCACGCTGCCGATCTCGTCCTGGTTGAGGCGCATGCCGGATTTCGGGACGGTCTCCCACGTCTTGTCCGTTTTCCGCAGGGTCAGGCCCGACGTGGGTACCTCGATGGAGACGACCTTGTCGGACTCGAGTTTCGCCAGGTCGATGGACTGGGCCGACGCGGTGAGTTTTTCGAATTTCGCCTGCCGGTAGGCCCTGGCCCCGATGTAGCCGCCGACGAGGAGGACCAGGACAATCCCCGCGGCGAGGACGGTTTTCCGCTGTTTCGTCATCGCCGTCTCCTAAAGGTGCCGCCGCTTCAGCCAGGTGAAAAGTCCCGCGCCGAACAGGGCGATGGGGATCACTCCGACGAAGAGCAGCGCGAAGATGATGATGTGCAGCCCCGTCACGTTCATCGGCATCGTTATCAGGCTCTTGGAGCGGACCGCCAGGGTTTCCGGCCTGTCCTGCAGCCACGTAATGCCGTTCATGAAGATGTCGATGTTGCCGGGTATCTGGCCGAAGGGATTGAGGGGCTCAAGCAGGGTGCCGCTGCCGATCACGACGATGCGGGTTTCCTTGCCGGGGGAGTTTTCCGGCTGTTCCCTGATCGCCGCGGCGACGAGGATCGGTCCCGGCTTGTCGGTTTCCACCAGTGACGGGGAATTGTTCGCCAGATCGATGCGCAGGAAGGAATCCTTCGAGGTGGCCAGAAGGGGCGCGATCTCGATCGTCCGGCGCCTCACGTCGAGCTGGCGGATGCCCTGGGCGAACTGCAGGATCGCCGGCGTGTTCTGCTCCTGCAGAGGGGCAGTGATCTCGTGGGGCGCGAAGTCGGGCGCCGCGTGGAACGGGTTTCCGGTGTTGTAGTTCTTGTTCATCTCCACCACGACGCCGAAATCGAACCCCACGCCGTAGCTGGCGAGCATGTCGTTCAGGTTCCGGGCCAGGCCGGACTGGAAATCCATGGCGACGAGCAGTCTGCCGCCTTCTTCCAGGTACTTCAGGATTTTCTCCGTTTCGGCCTTGTCGTAGTCCGCCTTGGGGCTGTTGATGATGAGGGCCGACGCGTCCGCGGGAATGTCGGACTGCAGCAGGTTGAGCTGCGCCAGCGTGTAGTTTTCCCGCTCCACCTGTTCCTTCATCATCAGTTCGATGAGGGACCTCTCCTTGTGGCCCGCGAGCTCGTAGATCGCCGGGGTGGTGCCGGAGCTGACGTACAGCAGGGCGCTGGTGATGCGCTTTTCGACGGAGAAACCCGTCACCTGGGGGTTCTGGGGGTTTGCGTAGTTGATGTCGTACAGGTCCATGGTGCGGATGACCTTGAAGCCCTTCTTCCCCTCCACGATCAGGGAACCCCTTTCGATCCCCCTGCCTTCCTTGTCGTATCTGGCGATCAGGCCGGGGTTCTTGTCCGGGTCGATGACTTCCAGCCGGAAGTTCCGGCTCCGGGCGACGTATTTGTCCAGGACTTCCTTTACCTGCCGGGTTTCCTTGCCCGGCTCCCAGAGACCGTACACGGTCACCGGCTCGTCGAGCTTGTCGATCACCTGCAGGGTCTGGTCGGACAGGGAGAAGAGCTTGTTCTGGGTGAGGTCGAACTGGGGCGCGATCTGCCCGATGATGAGATTGACGAGAACCAGGCCGACGATGACGGCCAGGGTCATGACGGCGGCGTACCCGCCGTATTTCACGTAGCGCGTTTTCAGCGATTCCAGGAATTTTGCTTTGGTCTTCACTGTGGTCCTCCCTTAATTCCAACGCCGTTTTTCGATGAGCCGTACCGTCAGAAACAGGAACAGGCCGCTGAACGAAACGTAATACACCAGGGAATCGACCTTCAGGATCCCCATGGCGAAGCTCTCGTACCGCTTGTTCAGCGAGAACCAGCCGAGGAACTTCCGGATGAACCCGATGAAAACGCCCTTGTCGATGAAGTACAGGGCCGCGATGATGACCGCGCCGGCCAGGGCCGCCCCGGCGACGAGGTAAAGGTTGCGGGTGTTCATGTACAGGTACACGCAGACGACTCCGACGAGAACCGCCGCGGAAATGATGCCCGCCACCATCTCAACCGGAACGCTCTGGCTGATCGGGTCGATGAGCCAGATCATCAGCAGCGAGAAGAAGCTGACCAGGGCGGAGGTGAGCTGGTTTTCCGTTCCCGCGGACACGAAGACCCCCACGGCGATGTAGGAAGCCCCGAGGAAAATGAAGCCGATGTAGCTTCCCACCGTTTCCCAGACCGCAAGGTCGCCGAAAATCCCGACCACCGCGGCGTACATCACCGTGACGGCCAGCGTCAGCAGGTACACGACCAGGGCCGCCAGGTATTTGCCGACCACGATTTCCGGAACCGACACGGGGCTCGTCAGCAGGAGCTGGTCGGTTTTCTGCCGCCTCTCCTCCGAAAAGAGCCGCATCGTCAGAAGCGGTATGGCGAACAGGTACACGAACAGCACGCCGCTCAGGAAGCTCGTGAAGTACGAGCTCCGGGGTATCAGGTTCCCGAAGGTGAAAAAGACCCCCGCCACGAGCAGGAAAAAGCCCATGTAGAGATACCCGATGGGGGTCAGGAAGTAGCTCCGGAGTTCGCGTTTCAGTATGGCGATCATGACTTTGCCGCCTCCTCTTCTTTCGTTGTCAGGTGGAGGAAGATTTCCTCCAGGCTCATGTCCAGGGACCTCATCATCAGGACGGGAAGCCCCGCGGAACTCAGGGAGCGGAAAACGTCGCGCCGGATGTCCGCGTCCCTGTCGGATTCGGCCACCGCTTCCACGGTGCCCGGTTCCTGGGATTCCCGGAATTCCACGCTCCGGACTGCGGGGACCGAGCGCAGGGCCTTTTCCACCGCGTCCCGGCCGCCGTCGATCCGCAGCAGAACGTGGCTTCCGCCCAGGAGGCGTTTCGCCAGGTTGTCCGGGGTGTCGTCGGCGACGATCCTGCCCTCGTTGATGATCAGGATCCGCCGGCAGACGGCGCTGACCTCCGGCAGGATGTGGGAACTCAGGATGATGGTGTGGTCCCTGCCGAGCTTGATGATCAGGTCCCGTATTTCAAGGATCTGCTTGGGGTCCAGGCCGGCGGTGGGCTCGTCCAGAATGAGGATTTCCGGGTCGCCGATCATCGCCTGCGCGAGGCCGACCCTCTGCTTGTAGCCTTTGGAAAGGTTTTTGACCAGCCGTCCCGCCACGTCGGCTATGCCGACGGTTTCCATGATCCGCTCCATCCGGGCCGGAAGCTCCGCGGACGGCACCTTCTTTATTTCCCCCGCGAAGGAGAGATATTCCTTTACGGTCATCTCCGGGTAGAGCGGGGGATTTTCCGGCAGGTAACCGATTTTCTTTTTGGCCTCGATGGGATGGTCCAGGATGTTCATCCCGTCGACGGTGACCGTTCCTTCCGTGGAGGAAAGATAGCCGGTCAGGATGTTCATCGTCGTTGACTTTCCGGCGCCGTTGGGGCCGAGGAAACCGACGATTTCGCCTCTTTCGATCTTGAAACTCGCGTGGTCGACGGCGGTATGAGGGCCATACCGTTTGACCAGGTTCGTAGCCTCTATCACGAACTACCTCCTTGCAGACAGAGTCGTGCATTCGAATTTAAAATGGTCGTTTGTTCTAAAGATACTAAAAGAACGGTCCATAGTACAAGCATTTCGGGAAACATGTCAAAGGTGACCGGCGTTGATTTTTTTCCTTTCCGGGATTAGTATTCGGGAAAAGCTTTACGCATAGAATACTTCAAGGGAGGCTCCACATGAAAGCGCTTGTTCATACCGCCGCGAACAAATTCGAGATCCAGGACGTTCCGAAACCCGTGCCGGGTCCGAAGGACGTTCTTCTGCGGGTCAAGGCCTGCGGCATCTGCGGCAGCGACGTTCACGGCATGACGGGACACACGGGCAGGCGGCAGCCTCCCATCATCATGGGCCACGAGGCGACGGGTCAGATCGTCGAGATCGGCAGGGAAATAACGAAATACAAGGTCGGCGACAGGATAACCTTCGATTCCACCGTGTACTGCAACCAGTGCCACTACTGCCTCCAGGGCAGGATCAATCTCTGCTCCAACCGGATGGTCCTGGGCGTTTCCACCGGCGAATACCGGCGCCACGGGGCGATGGCCGAATACCTCACGGTGCCGGAGCACATCATTTTCAAGCTTCCGGACACGGTGAGCTACCACCAGGGCGCCCTTATCGAACCGCTGTCGATTTCGCTGCACGGCGTCAACCGGGGAAAGCTGAAGATCAACGACAAGGTCGTGGTCCTGGGCTGCGGCATCATCGGCCTGATGGCCATCCAGTGCGCCAAGCTTGCCGGCTGCGGCACCCTGGTCGCGGTGGACATGAACGAGGCCCGGCTGGACATGGCGAAGAAGGTCGGCGCCGACATCGTCGTAAACCCCGCGAAGGAGAAGGTCATGGACGTCGTTCTCGGCCTCACGGGGGGAGAGGGGGCGGACGCGGTCTTCGAGGCGGTGGGACTGGAAAAAACGGTGAACGAGGCCCTTTCCTGGGTCCGCAAGGGCGGCCGCCTTGTCCTCATCGGCAACCTGGCTCCCACGGTGCCTATCGGCCTGCAGAG
>CAZGUL010000043.1:0-12345 GCA_964529055.1 uncultured Spirochaetaceae bacterium | reverse complement strand
ATCTCGGTCCAGGCGGAAAGGTCCTCCCGGGTGTGATAGATCACCGTCGGTGTGCCTGTGGTGCCGCTGGAGGCGTGGAGCCGGACGACCTCCTTTTTCGGCACCGCCAGGAGCCCGTACGGGTAGGCGACCCGCAGGTCGTCCTTCGACGTGAAGGGAATCCGGCGGAATTCCTCGAAGCTGGAGACCGTATCCCCGGGTTTCATGCCCGCGGAACCGAGGCGTTCCCGGTAGAAATCTGTCCTGAAGGCCTGTCCCAGCGTAAAAGCCAGGCGCTGGAGCTGCAGTTTCTCCAGGGATGCCCTGTCCATCGTCTCGACGTTCATAGGAGGCCCCTTCCCCGGGAGAAGGCGTCCAGGTTGACCGCGACGACGCCGTCCCCCTTCGCGGCGAACCTCTCCCGAACGGCGTTCTCCAGGGATTCGGCACGCAGGGGGATGTATTTGGACGCGGCGCCGACCAGCGCCATGTTCACGGCCTTCGGGGAGCCCGCCGCCTTCGCGATGTCCAGGGCCGGAACGAGGAGACTGCGGGGAAATTTTCCGATGGCGGCGTGAATTCCGGCAAGTTCCGGGTAATCCGGAATGTTCACGAAGGGTTCCCCGGCGGTGACGATGATGCCGCCGGGGGAGAGAAACGAAACGTAGCGGAGGCTCTCCACGGGTTCCATGGACAGGATCATTTCGGCGCCGCCGCCGGGAATGAGGTCGGAGCGGATGTCTTCGGACGACAGCCTGAGGTGGGCCAGGACCGCTCCGCCCCTCTGGGCCATGCCGTGGACCTCCGACTGGCGAACCTTGAGGCCCTCCGCGACCGCCGCCCCCGCGATGATGGCCGCGACGGAAAGCACTCCCTGGCCTCCGACGCCGCACAGTACGATGTCGTATTTCACGCGAGTGCCTCCTGGGGTTTCTTTTTGTGTTTCGCCGTCTCGATGCATTCACGGACCGCGATGACGACGGAAAGTCCTCGGTGGGTGATCTCGCGGCGCAGGATCTCGGTGTTTTCCGCCTCCTTCCGGCGGTGCGCCTCCATCGTGACGATGTGGGCGGGATCGACGCCAAGGCCCCGGATGAGGGGTTCCAGGCTCGAGGAGGGCAGGATCGTCGTCTGCCCGCCGGTCATGGCCACGGTGTTGTTGTCCAGTATGATCACCGTCATCGGCGTGTTCCGGGAGACCGCGTCGATAAGCGGGGTGATCCCGGAATGCAGGAAGGTGCTGTCGCCGATGATCGCCACCGCGTGCTTCATCCCCGCTTCCGCCGCGCCCTTCGCCATGCTGACGGAGGCGCCCATGCAGACGATGGTTTCCGGTATGGAGTAGGGGGGAATGGCCCCCAGGGCGTAGCAGCCGATGTCGCTGGTGACGGAGGTCCCCTCAAGGCCGGAAATGATTTTCTTGATCACCGTGTACGAGTCCCCGTGGGGGCAGCCGGCGCAGAGCTGGGGCGGCCGGGGGGGCAGTTTCGGCGCCTCGACGCCGACGGCCGGCCGTGCCGGCAGGCCCAGGGCGCGGCGGACGATGTCGGGATTGAGCTCCCCGGCCTCGGGCAGGAGCCCGTCCTTCTTGCCGAGGATTTCGACGCCGACGGGAAGAACGCCCCGGATCGCGGTCTCCGCGAAGGGCATCCCTTCCTCCACGACCACGAGCTTTTTGACCGAAGCGGCGAGTTTGCGGATCTTCTCCTTCGGAAGGGGGTAGGCCCCGATGTGCAGGTGGGAGGGCCGTGCCGGGAGGTCCGGAAGGTTTTCCTCGTAGTAGTTGAGCCCCAGCCCGGTGGTCAGCACCCCGTAATCGTCAAAGTCGGGGTTTATGTACAGCTCGTTGTGCCCGCTCCCTTCGGAATAGGCCAGGAAGTCCTTCTGGCGGGCCAGCAGCAGGTCGTAGCGTTTCCGCGCCGGCGCGGGAAGGAGGGCCCAGCCGGATGAGTCCACCTTTTCCGGAAGGGGATTCCCGGCGCGGGGCGATGAGGGAACGACCCCGGCGCGGGAATGGGCGAGCCGGGTGGTGAGACGGATCATCACGGGGATATGGTGTTTTTCCGAGAGGTCGAAAGCCTCCCTGGTCATGTCGTAGGCTTCCTGCTGGCTCGCGGGCTCCAGACAGATGATCTTCGCGTAATCGGCGTAAAAGCGGGAATCCTGCTCGTTCTGGGAGCTGTGCATTCCCGGGTCGTCGGCCACCGCGAGAACCAGGCCGCCGCGGATGTCCAGCAGGGCCGAATTCACGAAGGGATCGGCGGCCACGTTGAGACCCACATGCTTCATCGTTACGAGGGCCCTGCGTCCGACGTACGAAACGCCCAGGGCCTCCTCATAGGCGGTTTTCTCGTTGGCGCACCAGGAGGCGAGATGCCCGCGGCCTGTTGCCGCTTTGGCGATGAGGTATTCCATGATTTCGGTGGACGGCGTACCCGGATACCCGTACGCCGCCGTCAGACCCGCGTGCATAGCTCCGAGGGCGACGGCTTCGTCGCCGAGCAGCGCTGTTTCGTTCATTCCGGCTCCTTGGAAAAAAGGTTGTGTGCGGTGGAAATTGTACTTGAATCCTGTATAATGGTCAACGAATGAGGCAATTCACGAACAGGAGCGCACACATGAGGTTGAAGGATAAAGTCGCGGTGATTACCGGTGCCGCCATGGGAATTGGAGAGGAAATCGCCCGGCGTTTCGCGGCCGAAGGAGCCGATGTCTTCATAGCCGACATGAACGAGGGAGCCGCGGAGGAGGCTGCGGCCAGGATCCGCGCGGCGGGCGGAAAGGCAAAGGCGGTGCGGCTGGACGTCACCGACGAGAAGAGCTGGATCGCCGCCGCGGCGGCCGTCACGGCCGAGAAGGGCCGGGTTGACATCCTGGTCAACAACGCGGGCATCACGAAGAGGCCTCCGCTGACGGACCTTCCGGTGGAGGATTTCGACGGGATCATGGCGGTCAACGTGCGGGGTCCCTACCTGGGGGTCAAGCACATCATTCCCGTGATGCGCAGAAACGGGGGAGGAGCCATCGTCAACATGTCCTCCATCTGCGGCCTCATCGGGCACAAGTATTCCGGGGAGTCCTACATCGTCTCGAAGGGGGCTGTGACCCTCATGACGAAGGCCGTGGCGGTCAAATACGCGAAGGACAACATCCGCTGCAACTCCGTCCACCCGTCCACCGCCGACACCGCCATCGTCCGGGAGCTTTTCAAGGACCCGGCGAAGAAGAAGGAGCGGCTGGATGAAATTCCCCTGGGAAGACTCGCGACGACGACGGACATCGCGAACGCCGTGCTTTTCCTCGCCTCCGACGAGGCGTCCTTCATCACCGGGGTCGCCCTGCCGGTGGACGGGGGGCTGACGGCGTATTGAGGACCGCCCGGAAGCCGCTTTTTCAAATCGGAGAAGTATGCTAAGGTCTTTTCCCGAACTATGAATCTTGAAGCCTTTGTTCTCGGCACCGGAGGGATGATGCCCCTGCCGGGCCGTTTTCTTACATCCATGCTGCTCCGCCGGGAAGGCGAGCTCTTTCTCTTCGACTGCGGGGAGGGGACCCAGGTTTCGCTCCGGAGCCTCAATCTCCGCTGGAAGAAGATCACCGCCATCTTCATTTCCCACACCCACGCGGACCACATCACCGGGCTGCCGGGGATCCTGATGCTTTCGAGCCAGGTGGACCGGAGCGATCCTCTGTACATCATCGGTCCGCCGAAGATCCGGGAATTCGTCGACATGAGCAGGAAGGTCCTGGACATGTACATCAATTACGAGATCGTGGTCAGGGAAATCGAAAACCCCGGGGTACCCGGCGAAGTATTTTCCGGCGAGGGTTTCGGGGTGACGAGCTTTCCTCTGCGCCACACGAAACCCTGCGTCGGCTACGCGTTCACCGAGCATCCCCGGCCCGGAGTCTTCCACCCGGAGAAGGCCGAAGAACTCGGCATTCCCCGGGGGCCCCTGTGGTCCCGGCTCCAGGGCGGCGAAAGCGTCGCCGCCCCCGACGGCCGAGAGGTCCTGCCCGCGGATGTTCTCGGCCCGCCCCGGAGGGGCCGGAAATTTTCCTACATCACCGACACGACCTACGTCGAGACCGCCGCGGACCACGTTCGGGACTCGGACCTCTTCATCTGCGAGGGAATGTTTTCCCGGGACCTGGAGGAATCCGCCCGGGAGAAAAAACACCTCACGTCGACCCAGGCCGCGGTCATAGCCCGGGACGCGGGAGGAATCGGAAGGATGGGCCTCATCCACTACAGCCCCCGGTACACGGAGAGGGACCTGAAGCAGCTCCTGAAGGAGGCCCGGGAAATCTTTCCGGAAACCTTCCTGTCCCGGGACGGCCAGACGCTGCCGATTCCGAACGTGGAGTAGCGGCAGACGGGGAGGGAGCGATGATAGAAGCGAAAAACCTCGGAAAATCCTACGGCTCGTTCGCCGCCGTACGGGACGCGAGCTTTTCCGCCCGGCCCGGGGAAATTCTCGGTCTTCTCGGACCGAACGGCGCGGGCAAGACGACCATCATGAAAATCCTGACGGGCTTTCATTTTCCGAGCCGTGGCAGCGCCATCGTCGGAGGTTTCGACGTGACGGAGGACCCCGTGGCCGTGAAGACGCAGGTGGGTTACCTGCCGGAAAACGCGCCGGTGTACGGGGAGTTCACCGTCGCTGAATACCTGGATTTCGTCTCAGGCGCCCGGCGTGTTCCGGAGAAAGGCCGCCGGGAGGCGGTCGAAAAAGCCGTGGAAGCCTGCGGGCTCCGGAAGGTGATTCACCGGGGCATCGACACCCTCTCCAAGGGCTTCCGCCAGCGCGTCGGCCTTGCCCAGGCGATCCTGCATGACCCGCCGGTCCTGATCCTCGACGAACCCACCGCCGGGCTGGACCCCAACCAGATCCTCGAAATCCGGCGGCTCATCGGGGACCTGGGGGCGGAGAAAACGGTGATATTGTCCACCCACATCCTGCAGGAGGTGGAGGCCCTCTGCGACCGGATCGTCATCCTGAACGAGGGCCTCGTCGCGGCGGAAGGGACGCGGGAGGAAATCGCCGCACGGCTGAAGGGGGACGAACGGTACAGGGTCGGGATAACAGCCGGCCCCCCGGTGACCCGGGAGAGCCTCCTGGAGGCCCGGGGCGTGACTGCTGTTGAGTCCCTGGACACGGTTCCCGGAGGAGGCTGGGAAGCCAGGGTCGTTTTCCCCCCCGGCGCGGGAGGCGGGGAGGCACTGTTCGACTGGGCCGTGAAAACGGGACACAGGCTTTCGGCCATCGAGCGGGAACGCCGCAGCCTGGAAGACCTTTTTTCCCGGCTCACCGGAGAGGAGGCCCCCGATGCGTAACATGGCCCCCCTCGTGAAAAAAGAGCTCGGTTCCTTCTTCAATTCCCCGGTCGCGTACATCCTGGGGGTCGCGTTTCTCGTTTTCATGTCCGTCTGGTTCTTCTTCGTTTACCGTTTTCCCGCCTCCGGCGTCGCGACGCTGCGGGGGTATTTCGGCGTCATGCCCCTGGTTTTCGTCGTGCTCGTTCCGGCCCTGACGATGCGGAGCTGGGCGGAGGAGCGCAAGCTCGGCACCGCCGAGCTGCTTCTGACCCTGCCGTACCGGGAAAGCGCCCTGGTGCTCGCGAAGTTCGCGGCCGCCTTCCTGCTGCTGGCCCTGCTTCTGGTCCTTACCGTTCCGGTCCCGCTCACCGTCCTGCCCCTGGGCGATTTCGAAACCGGGGAGATCCTGGGCGAATACATGGGCGTTCTCCTGCTGGGCGCCGCCGCGGTTTCCATCGGGCAGTTCGCGTCGGTCCTGTCGTCCAACCAGATTTCGGCCTTCCTTCTCGGGTTTTTCACGCTGCTCTTCTTCTCGCTGGTTCATCTCCTGGCCGGCGCCTTCGACCCCCCCGCCGCGGCGGCCGCGTTTTTCCGGTATGTTTCCCTGGACCATCACTTCCAGAGCTTCCGGAAGGGAGTCCTCGACAGCCGGGACCTGGTTTATTTTCTGGCCACGGCATTCCTGTTCCAGTACCTGACGGTAAAGGCCCTGGTTTTCCGGAAGTGGAGGTAGGCCGATGACGAGCAGAAAACGGGAAACCCTGACCGCCCTGCTGACCGTCCTTCTCGTGGTTCTCGCCGCGGCGAACAGTCTCGTGTATTTCTTCCGGATCGATCTGACCGAATCCCGGGCTTTCACGATTTCCCCGGTTTCCCGGAACCTCTTCCGGGAGATTCCGGAAACCGTCGGCATCACCTATTACGTGTCCGAAAGACTGCAGAAGGTGTCGCCCCTGCCGGGGCAGATCGAGGACCTTCTCCGCGAATACGCCGCCCACGGCAGGGGAAGGATCGAGGTTTCCGTCGTGCACCCGGAAAAGAGGGAACCGCCGTTCCGGCCGGAGGAGCTGGGAATCGTGCCGCAGCAGATCCAGGTCGTCGAGCGCAGCGAGCAGACCGTCGCGACGGTCTACACCGGGATCGTCGTTTCCTACCTTGACGCCCGGGAGACCCTTCCGGTGGTGTTCGACACCGGAAACCTGGAGTACGAGCTGACCCGGAAGATCAGGAAAATCGTGACCGGCGCCGAGCCGTCCGCGGGTTTTCTGATAGGGCGGCCCGGGGCGGGCCTTTCGTCGGAGTTCAATCTTCTCGCGGGGCGGCTCGCCCGGTCGTACACGGTGAGGGAAATCGGCAGGGGCGAGGCGATCCCCGACGACCTGTCGGTCCTCTTCGTGATCGGCGGCGGGGACCTTGACGATTTCGACCTCTATCCCGTGGACGCCTTCATCATGCGGGGCGGGAAGGCCCTCTTCGCCGCGGACGGCGTCGCGATCGACCTGGCCCGGAACCTGGAGGCCTCCCCGTACGCCGACCAGCCCCTCCTCCGGCTCCTGTCCGCCTACGGCGTCGAGGTGGGGCGGGAGCTGGTGCTGGACAGCCAATGCAGGCGCATGCCGGTCCAGCGCAACACGGGCGGCATCGTCGTCCAGTCCCTGGAAAAATACAACCATTGGGTGGCGGCCCAGGGCAGGGGCCTTTCCCGGACGAACCCCGTGACGGCCCGGCTGTCCGGATTCGACCTGTACTGGCCGAGCCCCCTGACGCTGAAGGAAACCCCCGGGGTGGCCTCCGAGGTGCTGGCATCGTCCGGCGGGGATTCGTGGCTCATGCGGGGCCGGTTTTCCACCAACCCCTTCGAGGCACCCCTTTTCAAGTCCCTCGCGGCGGACAGCGGCGGCAATTACGTTCTCGCGGCGGCCCTCCGGGGCACCCTTCCCGGCGGATTCGCCGGCAGGCCCGTTCCCGTAAGGAACGGCGTTCCGGCCCCCGGGGGGCCCGCTCCTGAAAAGTCGAAGGAAACGCGGATCATCGTCGTCGGGGATTCGGAGGCCGCCACCGACCTGGTGAGGTACTCGGACAGCATGTACAATACGGCCTTTTTCGAAAACGCGGCGGACTGGCTCTCCGGGGACGACAGTCTTCTGGAAATCAGGTCCCGCGCGGCCCGGGACACCCGGCTGGGCAGGATCGAGGACCCCCGGGCGCGAAACGCGGTCGTCCTCTTTTCCCGGGTGGTCAACATTTTTCTCGTTCCCGCCCTTCTCGCGGGGTACGGGCTGGTCCGCGCGCTGCGCAGGAGGTCCCCCCATGACCGATAAAACCCGCCTTGCAGCCCTGGCCGCGGCGAACGCGTTCCTGCTGGCGAGCCTGGTCTACGGCCTCTTTTTCTCCACCGGTGCGGCCGCGAAAAGATCCGGAAACGCGCCGCTTTCCCGGATGTTTCCGGCGGCGGGTCCCCAGGGCATCACCCTCCGGGACGCCGAAGAAACTGTCCTCCGCCGGGACGGGGAGGGCTGGACGGTCATGCTGAACGGGAAGCCCTTTCCCGCGGATCCGGGAAAGGTGGAAGGGCTCGTCCGGGCCGCCGGGGAGGCCCGGCCCGGCCGGATCGTCACCGAAAACAGGGGCCTGTGGGAAAGATTCGGCGTGGGTGACGATGCCCCGGCAAGGATCGTTTTTTCCTTCCCCGGCGGGACGGTTGAACTCATCCTCGGCGAGGAGGAGGAAAGCGGCGGGGGCCAGTACGTGCGTTTTCCCGGGACCGACGCTGTGCGCCTCCTGTCCCGGAGCCTGGCCTTCTACACGGGGCAGAAAACTTCGTACTGGAGTTTCCTGCGACTCTTTCCTGGGGACCTTGACGGCAGGAGCGTGACCTCCGTCACGGTGGAAAAGGGACCGGCAACGGCGCTTTTCCGGGAAAACGCGGGAGGCGGCCTCCTCTGGAAAAGGCCGGGCGGCGGCGTGGAGGTGGATCAGAAGGCCGCGGATTCGCTCGCCGACCTCCTGGCGCGGCTTTCCGGTACCGAGTTCGCAAACGATGAGGAACGCGCCGCCGCCGGGCTGGAAAATCCGGCGCTCCGGGTGTCCTTCACCACCGCCGGCCGGAAAACCCATGCCGTGGCTTTCGGCGGTCCCGCGGGGGAGGGCCGGCGCTACTGTGCCGGATTCTCCGACGGAAAACCTCTTCCGCACCTGTATAAAATCGGGGATTTCACCTACGACCGCATCGGGAAACTGGTCCGGGAACTCGCGGAGGCGCCCTAAGCTTCCCTCGGGGCCCCCCGGTCGGAAACGTATTTCCGGTATTTGCCGGGATCGGGACGGAACCCGACGATGTTGCCCGAATCCGTCGCGGCCGTTTTTTCCAGGGCCTTCCTGCCTTCGACGATGAGGCGGGCCCCGTCGACGATCCGGCCGTTCCGTGACGTGAGCCCGCATTGCGGGTGGGGATGCCGGGCCAGGATATCCGCGTTCAGCGTATTCAGAAAATTCTTCACGATGCCGATCGATTGGTCCAGGTTGGAATTCGGAAGAACCACGGCGTAGCCGTCCTCGTCGAATTCGAACACCAGGTCTTCGAAGGCTATTTTGCCCTGTATATCCCGGGCAAGGGCCGAATAATCCGCGTCCTTCCGGGAAATGCCGGGAAATTTCATCAGGACCAGGCTCAGATCCTGTTCGTTGAAGGCGGACCTTTCCAGCTCCAGGGAGAGCCGTTTTTCAAGATGGTGCTGCCAGCCGGCCCCGCTGGGGGAGAAAAGACATTCCTGTGCGGGCGGGGCGGCGGAACGGTCCCCGCCTGTCCGCTTCTCCACCCCGCCACCCCGCGGCGTGTTTCCGCCGGCGGGCATGGCGATTTTTTCCCGTTCCGGTTCCGGGGAGCCGAAAAGCTTCAGCAGGATCGTGAAGATCGAAGTCATGACCGAAAAAACCACGAGGACGATGACGGTGTCGCGCAGGGGCGGGTAGAGCTCATCCTCCCCGATGACCCGGTAGACGCCTTCGACGATGAAAGAGCTTTTCCTCGGGATCGTTATCGACGAGGCGATCTTCGTGCGGGAAAAGCCGTTGTACGTGAATTTCGGCACCCCTTTCAGGGCCTCCAGGTCCTTCGCCGCCGTTGAGAGGTCTCCCGAGTGCCGGGCACGGATGTACTGGATTCCGGTATCGTAGGTATAGATGACGAGGATGTGCAGGTCCTTTTCCCCGGCGAAGATCCGGTCCACCGCGACCTTGAATTCAGGCGAATCGAAGGATTCCCTGAGACGGTAGGTTGCCTCGACGGTCTGCCTTATGCGTTCGAAACCGCCGCCGATTCTCCGGATGTTCGACTTCCTGATGTCGCTGACCCGGACGCCGAAAAGGACGAAAAGGGCGATGAAGAGGGCTATGCTGAAGATGACGTAAACGACGGTCAGTTTTCTACCCATGGGGTTATTATACGAAAAAAAAATCAATTGTGCATGTGTTTTTTTTGTTTTAGAATTCGGATGGGAGGCATTCCATGAAAGTACGGAGACGCACCCTTCCGTACGGTTGGTACCCCGACTCGGAAAGGGAAGTCATTGAAAACATCTCTCAATGGGAAAAAGAGACAGGAGAGGGGAAAAAAAGCTGCGGAAGGGCGGGAATCGCCCCCCACGCGGGGTGGTTTTTCTCCGGGCGTCTGGCCTGGAGGGTCGTCTCGGGTCTCGCCCCGGCGGATACGATTGTCGTTCTGGGCGGGCACCTTTCCCCTCGGGACGCCCCGCTGTGCGCCGGGGAGGACGCCTTCGAAACCCCCTGCGGTCTTCTGCAGGCGGATAAAACCCTGCGGGACAGGATCGCCGCCGAAATCGGGGCGCTCCCCGACGATTATCCGGACAACACGGTGGAAGTGCAGCTTCCCCTCGTGAAGGCGGCTTTTCCCCGGGCCCGGGTCGTCTGCCTCCGGGTCCCGCCGGCATCAGCCGCGGAGGCGGTCGGAAAACTCCTCGCCGGCCTTGCAGGGGAGGGGGCGTCCGTCGCCGTGCTGGGTTCGACGGACCTGACTCATTACGGGCCGAATTACGGTTTTTCCCCCCGCGGCACGGGGGACGAAGCGGTCGACTGGGTGAGAAACGTCAACGACAGGAATTTCCTGGACGCCGCGGTGCGGCGGGACGCCCGGAATATCATCGATCTGGGGGTACGGGAAAAGGCGGCCTGTTCCTCCGGCGCGGCAGCCGGCGCGGCGGCCTTCGCCGCGGGGCTGGGACTCGGCGGCGAACTTCTGGAATACGCCACGAGCCTGGACAGGCACCGTTCCTCGTCCTTCGTCGGCTACGGCGCCGTGCTGTACGGGTAGTCTATCCGCGGAGAAGAAACTTCTCCACCGTTTCGCCGGTCCATCTGCGGGCGCTCCCCAGCGTTCCCGGGACCCCGGTCCGGAAATCCTTCCTTTTCTTCGTGAAGGCCGCCGCCGCCGGAAGCAGGGTCATCCACAGTTCCCGCTGCTCGCGGGTGATGGAGGAAAAGAAGTGCACCAGCGGCTGTTCCGGTTCCGGCAGGGCCGCGACGGCTTCCCCGTAGGACGCGAGGAACGATCTCCACGGAACACTGACGGGGCCGGGGGCGAAAATCGGAGAAGACTTCCGTCTTCCCCCTTCCGGCTGCGGGGCCCGGATCGGGAGTCCCCGCCCCGGTTCGGGAACGAGCACGGCCCCGAGACGGCCCAGGGATTCCTCGAGTCTTTCCCGGTAGCGCAGCATCGACCTCGTCACGTACCTGCCGCCGTCCCGTTCCATGGAGCCCGCGGGACCGCGGAAAAGAAAGGCCATGAAGAGGCTTTCAAGCCCTGACAGGCGGGATTCGCGGCAGCGGAAATACGGATAGATGTACGACCCCCGGGCGTAGCTTTTGCCCTCCGGATAACAGAAGTCCGCGCCGAACAGCAGGATTTTCGCCGCCCCGAGCCTGTCGGCCAGCGACACCGCGGCGTGGGAGACGTTTCCCCCCGAGGTGTCGATCACCGGAAACCTGCGCCAGTGTTTGTTGACATACTGGGAAAAAGGATGACCGCTGGTGAAAAATGCGAGTTTCGGCGCCAGTTTCGTGAGCACCGGAGGGGAGGCGAGGTCCAGGACGAGGGGGACCTCTTCCGGATACCCCTGCAGGAAATGGTTGTACGAGATGTGCTGGCAGTCGATCGAGACGACCATGTCCGGGGTGATGCGGTTTTCCATCAGGACGGGCAGGGACGTGTCGGTGGCGATGAGGATGCTTTCCTTCCGGAGCTCCCGTATGCGGGGAATGCCGTCTTCCAGGGAGGGCCCGGCTCCGGTTACCACGGCAAGACGTTTCGGCGGCGGAACGGTGACGCTTTTTTCCGCCGCGTCCAGGTTCGCCAGGGTGTTGACGAACCATTTTTTGCCGAATTTCGCCTGCACCGTGAAGTCGTCGGACAGGGCGTCAAGACTCTCCTTGACGACACGGAGGCAGGAGCGGAAAAATTCCTCCTCCAGATCCACCCGGGAGCGGAGGGAGACGGTGTGAAGGTCTCCGGACACGGCGGGAAAGTAATTTGACAGAAGAAAGTCCCGCAGTTCCCCGGGGGAAGGGTCGACGAGGACCCGCACACGGGGATCGAGGAAAAAAAG
Organism: uncultured Spirochaetaceae bacterium; assembly: GCA_964529055.1. Lineage (GTDB taxonomy): Bacteria > Spirochaetota > Spirochaetia > DTKZ01 > DTKZ01 > JAKQWJ01. The sequence continues at coordinate 426 of CAZGUL010000043.1, read as the reverse complement.
GCGCAGGTCCACTGCCTCCAGAACGGATCTGACGTATCCCGCGTCCTTTTCCACCACGACGATCCCCGTGATGTCCGGAAGTTCGAGAAAAGGCAGAATGTGATACCCGCACCCCAGGCCGAAAAAGAGAAAAAATCCGTCCCGCGGGTTCCCGTCCAGGTGCCTGCGCCCCTCCTTCACGGGGTCGAAGAGCGAATGCAGGGCCCGTGGGCCGGCGGGGGTTTCCACCGCGGCCACGGGAAGGCCCGTACGTGAGCGGGGGAATTTAACCCGGCGATCCGGTTCCGCCCTGCCGATTTTATGGGCCAGCGGGGGGTCCGCCGCGCCGAGGCTGAGCAGGTTGCGGTCCAGGATGGCGCCGCTCATGGGGTGACCCCCGCCAGGGGCCTCAGGGACCCGATGAAAGCCGTCACCTTTTCGCGGAGG
>CAZGUL010000042.1:0-12379 GCA_964529055.1 uncultured Spirochaetaceae bacterium | reverse complement strand
AGCGAGGGGGCGGACGAGCTCGCCATGCTCGATATCGCCGCGACGCTGGAAAACAGGAAGACCCGGCTTGAATGGGTGCGGAGCGTGGCCGCCGTCATCTCGGTCCCTCTGACGGTGGGCGGCGGAATCGGGAGCCTGGAGGACATCCGGCTGACCCTCGAAGCCGGCGCGTCGAAGGTGTCGATGAACAGCGCCGCGGTAAAAGATCCCTCTCTCGTAAAAACGGCGGCGCGGGAATTCGGTCCGGACCGGATAACCGTGGCGGTGGACGCCCGGAGGAACGCGGCGCTGCCGTCCGGGTTCGAGCTCGTCGTTTCCGGCGGGACGAAGCCCGTCGGGAAGGATGCCGTCCTGTGGGCCCGGGAATGCCAGGACCTGGGAGCCGGCGTAATCCTGCCGACGAGCATGGACGGCGACGGGACCCGCGCCGGCTACGACATCGGGTTCACCCGGGCTATCGCGGACGCGGTCACCGTGCCGGTTGTCGCCTCCGGCGGCGCGGGAAGGCTGGAGCATTTCTACGACGGCGCCGTGAAAGGCGGCGCAAGCATTCTGCTGGCGGCTTCGGTGTTTCATTTCAGGACCCTGCGGATCCGGGACGTGAAGGAGTACCTGCGCGGCCGGGGCCTGGACGTCCTTCCGTAGAAAGGCGGAAAGCCGTGACCAGGATCGGGGCGTCCGTCGACGGGCTGACCCGGGACCACCCGGGCCTGAGCGGCATCCACCCCCTCGCGAATCCCCATGACGCTTTCGCAGCGCGGATGCTTGGCGCCGCCGCCGCTGAAAACTCCCTGGACGTGCAGTACTACATCTGGCGCCGGGACATGACGGGGACCCTGCTCCTGGAAGCCCTGCACGGGGCGGCGGACCGGGGGGTCCGGGTGCGGCTCCTCCTGGACGATTACGGCGTCTCCGGCCTGGACGGGGAACTCGCCGCGCTGGACTCCCACCCGAACATCCGGGTGCGCCTGTTCAATCCCTTTTTCACCCGGCGGCCGAAATGGCTGGGATTCCTGACGGACTTCCGCAGGGCGAACCGGCGTATGCACAACAAGGTCTTCATCGTCGACGGCCGGGCGGCAATAGTCGGCGGGCGCAACATCGGGGACGAATACTTCGGCGCCGCGGACGGGGTGCTCTTCGCGGACCTGGACGCGCTGTGCGTGGGGCCGGTGGTCGGGGATGTTTCCGGTGACTTCGACCGCTACTGGAACAGCGCTTCCGCGTATTCCGTGCGGGACGTCCTTCCCGCGGCCGGGACGGACCGGCTCGCGATGCTGGCGAAGGCCTGCGGACGCGTGGAGCGGAACCCCGCGGCGGCGGGCTACGTGGAGGCCGTCCGGAGGTCCCATTTCATGGGCGACCTCTCGGCGGGGACGCTGGATCTGGAATGGGCGCCGGTGCGCATGGTCAGCGACGATCCGGCGAAGGGCCTCGCCAGAGCCGGGAGGGAAGGGCATCTCGTCCACCAGCTCGGGGAAATCATCGGGGAGCCGGAGCGGGACGTGGAGCTGGTGTCGCCGTATTTCGTTCCCACCGCCGCGGGAGCGGAATCGTTCGCGGAGCTGGCCCGCCGGGGGATCCGGGTGAGGATTTTCACGAATTCCCTGGAGGCCACGGACGTAGCAGCGGTGCACGCGGGCTACGCGAAACGGCGCGGAACCCTGCTCGATGCGGGGGTCGCGCTGTACGAGATGCGCCGGAAGCCGCCGGAGCCCGTCCGCGGCAGGGGGTCGGGGCTTTTCGCCGGTTCCGCCGGCAGCCTCCACGCGAAGACCTTCGCGGTTGACGGCCGGAGGGTTTTCATCGGCTCCTTCAACTTCGATCCCCGGTCGGCGAACCTGAACACGGAGCTCGGCTTTGTCATCGAAAGCCCTCATCTCGCCCGGCGGATCGAGGAAACCTTCGACACCGAAATTCCGGCGAATTCCTACCGGGTGCGCCGGGACGGAAAGGGACGCATGAGCTGGCTGGAGACGCGGGACGGGAAGACGATCCGCAGGGACCGGGAGCCGGGCGCCGGCATCGCGAGGCGGTTCCTCGTGTTCGTGCTTTCCCATCTTCCCATCGAGCCCCTGCTGTGACGGAAGCCGTTCGGGGCCGCGGCGGCCTCAGGTGCCGGCCTTGGCGCTGAGGGCCGCCCAATCCTCGTCGACCCGCTTCTGGATGTTCCCGATGTCCTCGTCCGTCAGGTGGCGGAACCGGTTCTGCGCCCGCAGGTACCCCTTCACCGGCATGTCTCCCGCCTCGTTGATCGTGTACTTGCCGCCGTTTTCGATCTCGTACAGCGGGAAGGCCCGGGATGCGACGGCGAGCCGGGACAGCTTGACCGAGTTCTCCGGGGCGAAACCCCAGCCGGTGGGGCAGGGGGAGAAAAGGTGGATGAACCGCAGGCCGCTTCGGATTTCGACGGCCTTCCTGAACTTGCGGTCCAGGTCTTCCGGATGGGAGATGCTGGCGGTCGCCGCGTAGGGGATGCGGTGGGCCGCCATGATTTCCATCATGTTTTTCTTTTCCTGGCGTTTCCACTTGTCGCCGGGGGTCGTCATGGTCCGGGCGCCCCAGGGGGTGGACGAGCTGCGCTGGACGCCGGTGTTCATGTACGCCTCGTTGTCGTAGCAGACGAAGATGAAATCTTCGCACCGCTCGGCGGCGGCGCTCAGGGCCTGGAAACCGATGTCGAAGGTGCCGCCGTCGCCGGCCCAGCCGACGATGGTCGTTTCGGTGTCGCCCCGGATGTCCAGCGCGGCCCGGAGGCCGCTGGCCGCGGCGCCGGTGGCGGCGAAACCGCAATGCATCACGGGGACCTTCAGCGATGACTGGGGATAGTTGCCCACCAGGATGGCCCAGCAGGACGCCGGGGTGATGACCATGGTTTTCGGCCCCAGTGCCCGCAGGGCGAGCTTCATGGCGACGGCGGCGCCGCAGCCGGGGCATCCCACGTGGCCGGAATTGAGGTAATCGACGCCGGTGTACATCTCGTTTTTCATGATTTCAAGAGCTCCTCGTTCAGCCCGAGCCAGACGCTTTCGGAGGCCGGCGCGGCCGTGTCGCGGGTCAGGGAGTAAACAGTCTTGATCGTGTCCACGGTGACGTCCCTGCCGCCCATCCCGGTGATGTAGCTGTACACCGGCGGGGCGTTTCCGCCGTAGAGGGCGGCCTTCAGCTCCTGGGCGAAAATTCCGCCCGCGCCGAAGGAGCAGTTCCTGTCCAGCACGGCGACCTTTTTCGCCCCTCCCAGGGCCTTTCGGAACGCCTGTGCCGGGAAGGGGCGGAACATCCTGATTCGGAGGAGGCCCGCCTTTTCCCCCGCGAGGCGGAGCTCGTCCACGGCAACCCGGGCGGTGCCGGCGGCGGTGCCCGCCATGACGAGAATAACGTCGGCGTCCTCGCAGCGGTAGCCCTCCGCCTGGCCGTACCGGCGCCCGAACGCCGTGAAAAATTCGTCCTCGATCCTGTCGTAGACCTCCGGCGCCTTTTCCATGGCTGCGTGGATGCTTCTCCGCATTTCCATGTACACGTTGGGGGGAGCGACCCCGAACAGCGAGTACGGGTCCGCCGTGTCCATCCTGAACTTCGGCGCAAAGGGCGGGAGAAATCCGTCCGCCTCCTCCCGGGAGGGAACGTCCACCGGCTCGTAGGTGTGGGAAAGAAAGAAGGCGTCCAGCACGATCATGACAGGGAGGTTGACGATTTCCGCCAGCCGGTAGGCCATCAGGGTCGAATCGAGGGCCTCCTGGCCGTCGGCGCAGTAAAGCTGGATCCAGCCGGTGTCCCGCTGGGCGAGGCTGTCGGTCTGGTCCATCCACAGGTTCCAGCCCGGGCCGAGGGCCCTGTTCACTTCCGCCATCACCACGGGAAGGCGGGCGGCGGAGGCCCAGTGCAGCATCTCGTGCATGAACGCCAGCCCGTGGGAAGAGCTGGCCGTGAAGGACCGGACGCCCCCCGCGGCGGAGGCTATGACCGAGGCCATCGCGGAGTGCTCGCTTTCCACGCAGATGAACCGGCCGTCCATGCTGCCGTCGGCGACGAATTTGGCGAGCTCCTCGACGATGTGCGTCTGCGGGGTGATGGGATACGCGGACACGACCTTGACCCGTGCCAGGCGCACCGCTTCGGCGACGGCCTGGCTGCCTTCCAGCACTTCTCTCATGATTGCAGCTCCTCGATGATCATGGCGCCCCGGGGACATTCGGCGGCACAGATGCCGCAGCCCTTGCAGTAGTCGGCGAAGATTTCCCGGTCCGGACCCGCCCCGACCGTCGGCGGGGCGCCGGCGGCCCGGGCCGCGGACACGGCCGCCTCGGGGCAGAAGGTCCGGCAGTTGTCGCAATCGTTGCAGATGCCGCAGTTGAAGCACCGCCCGGCCTGGGCGGCGGCCTTCTCCCGTTCCAGGGCGGCCTCGATTTCGGCAAAGGAACCGGCGGATTGCCGGGCGGGAATTTCCGCTCCCCTCTCCCGCGGGGACCCGGAAAAATAACCGGTGTTGATGTCTTCCATTTTGACGACCCCAGATGCGCGGGACGACCGCGGTCCGCCCAGGTGGATTTCCATCGAAACCGAGGGGCCGTTTCCGATCCTGCAGCGGGCGAGCCCGGCCTCCACGGCCTCCTCCCCCCGGGAGAAAAAGAGGTCCAGGGCAAGGGCGGCCTCCTTCCCGGATCCGATGGCATCGGCCGCGCTTTCCTCGGATACGACCACGTCTCCGCCGTACAGGACGGGAACCCCCGCGTCAGACCGCCAGGCGGCGGCACAGCGGCCGAACCTGCGGACCGACGGCGCGTCCGGCGGGAGCATCCACGATTCGGACGGACCCGCTCCTGCGGCGGAATACACCTGGTCCGCGGTGAGGGTCTCGAAGGCGCCCGCGACCGGTTCGGCCCGGGTCCTCCCGTCGGGCCCGATCCCCGCTGGCCGGGTCCGCTGGACGGTGAGCTCGAGACCATTTTCCGTTTTCGCCAGGGACACGGGAGCGCGCAGCTCCGCGAGGCGGACCCCCTCCTCCAGCGCGCGTTCGATTTCATGGCCGAAGGCGGGCATGTCCTCCCTCCGGCGCCGATACACGATGACCGGGGATACGCCGAAGCGGAGGAGGGTCCGCGCCGTGTCGACGGCCGTGTTGCCGCCGCCGATGACCAGGGCGGTCTTGCCGGCGGCGCCGGGTATCAAGGCCGCCCGCTTTGCCGAGGCCAGAAAGGAAAGTCCTGATACGGCGAGGTCTTCGCCGGGGATTCCCAGGCGGGAGGCCCTGCCGTTGCCGCAGCTCAGGAAAACCGCGTCGAAGCGGCTTTTCGCCGTCCGCAGGAATCCGGGGTCGACCGGTTCGCCGCAGTGGATGCGTACTCCCAGGGCTTCGATCCTCGCGATTTCGCGGTCAAGGACTTCCGGCGGCAGCCGGTAGGAGGGGATGCCCCCGCGGAGAACGCCTCCGGGCTCCCGTTCCGCCTCGAATATTTCGCACTCGTGCCCCAGCCGGGCGAGGAAATACGCCGCAGCCAGACCCGCCGGCCCGGAACCCGCTATCGCGACGCGCTTTCCCGTACGGGCCCTTTTCCCGATGTTTTCCGGCGCGGAGACGGCAGCCGCGGCGTCGTCCAGGAAACGCTCCAGCGCGTTGATCGAGACCGGGGTGTCGAATTCGCCCCGGTTGCAGGCCCCCTCGCAGGGATGAAAGCAGACCCTGCCGCAGACCCCTGGAAGGGGATTTTCTTCGAGAATGGTCCTCCACGCCTCGATGTGGAAGCCCCGGGAAGCGAGCATCTCGATGCGGGGGATGTCCTCGCCGCAGGGGCACCTTTCGGCGCACGGCGCCGTCTTTTCCAGGTACCGGGGGCGCATGAAGCTCCAGGTGCCGGTCCTGTTGACATCGGTGGAGGCTCCGGATTTCGGGAAAAACAGGGAAACGGGAATTGATTCGGGGACGATGTATTTCATGATGCCGCCTCCGCTCCGACGAGCCCGAACATGACCACCTCCCCGAAGGCGGCCCGCGCCGCCTCGGCGTTTTCTTCCTTTTTCGCGGGCATTTCCCGCAGGATTTCCCCGACCACGACCTCGATTGGCGGCGTTCCGAGGACCCGCGCGAAGGCCCCCATCATCGCCGTGTTCGTGATGGGCTGGGTCCGCCCCCCGAGCCCGTGTTCCAGCGCGATGCGGGACGCATCGACGCAGGCGAGCCGGAAACCCGCGAAGCGCCCGGAATCCGCCGGCATCCCGGGGGAATTGAGGAGGACCCAGCCTCCGGGTTTGAGTCCCTTCGTGACGTCGATTATATTCAGGAGCCTGGGGTCCTGCACCACCACGTGGTCGGGCGTGTAGACGTTGGAGCGCACGAAGATTTTCGCCGTGTCGATGCGGATGTAGGCTTCCACGGGCGCGCCCCGCCGCTCCGAACCGAAAACGGGAAAGGTCTGCACCCAGTACCCGGCCCGGAAAAAAGCCTTCGCGAAAGCTATGGACGCGAGGACCGTGCCCTGTCCGCCCCTGCCGTGAAACCGGATTTCCTGCATTGTGTGCCTTCTTGAGAGCGTCTGAGTTTTTTGCTTCTCGGCGCAAATCGGATTATGCCAGACGGGCCCGCTGAGGCTCGTACCACCCGGCAAAATTATACACCCCTCCGGCCGGGGGCGCAAACGGTTTTTGCGGCAAAACGGGGCGGGGATGCGGACAAAAATCTCTAAAACCCCGGTTCGATTGTTCCCCATCGCTTTTTGTGATATTTTATTATCCTATGGAATACGATGCGCTGAAAAGCGAGTTCGTCGAACTTCTCGCGTGCAGCTTCAAACCCGAAGAAATTAACGAAATCGGCAAATTTTTCGACAAGAAATACGATCACCACGCGCTCTCCGGCACCGAACGGCATGTCACCGTTTCCTCCCGGAAGGCCGCCCTGATCCTGGTGGAACACCTGGGGGACGACAAGAGGTGCGGGCTCACCCGCCTGGTCCAGTTCGTCGTCGGCCTGGACGGCAAACTGTTCATGAACCGGGTGACAGAGCTGAAGGGGCTCGAAACCTTCCTGGCCGGGCTCGTAAGAATCGGCAGGCATTATGATTTCCGTTCGGGAAGGATCATCGAATCCCAGAAGGACCTCCGCAAGCTTCTCAACTGGGGCGCCCTGAGGGACGATAAATTTTACGACGTCACGATCATGAGCATCGATGTGGTGCACAATTCGGAACTGGTCAGGAAATACGGCCTGAAGGTGATGGAAAAGCTGTATTTCAAGTTCCAGGCCTTTCTGGATCATCTTCTGGGCCACTACGACGGGCGGGTCTGGAACTGGGCCGGGGACGGAGGCATCATCGCCTTCACGTTCAAGGGCCACGAAACGCGGGCGGTCCTGTGCGCCCTGGACATCCAGCGGTCCCTGATGGTTTTCCAGCTCTCCGGGGATTACCCCCTGCCGGAGAATTTCTCCGTCCGGGTCGCCCTGGACTGCGGAAAGGTGAAGTTCAACAGCGACACGGGCAAGATCGTGTCCGACGTCATCAACTACGCGGCCCACCTGGAAAAGGCCGGCACCGAGCCGGGAAAGGTCACGATTTCCTCCCATGTACGGGGGGCCCTGAAGGAGAAAGCCGCGGCCCTTTTTTCCGTCCAGGCGGACTTCGAGGGCCAGCCGGCGTTTTCCACGGCGGTGCGCCTGGACGCTCTGGCGGAGCCGTCGGCGAAGCCGGCGGCCCGGCGGAAAAAAGCCGCCAAATAAAATTTTGTTGTATCCGCGCCCCGGCCTCCTATGGTATATTTGAAACAGATACCCGACGGTAAAAGGGGGGGACATGAGAAAATTTCTGCTCTTTGCGGCCTTCGCGCTGTGCATCGCGGCGGCGCCGCTTGCCGCCCAGTCCAACCGGATAATCGACGAAATCCTGGCCGAAGGCGAACTCAGCGCTGAAAGCGCCGCCTACCTGCTCCTCAGCGTTTCCGGGGACGGCCCGGAGCCGGCTTCCCGGGGAGAGGCTCTGGAAAAAATCAAGGACCGGTTCTCCGGGATCGGAGGAACGGTGAGTACCGGGGAATACGCCTTCCTGCTCCAGAATGCTCTAGGCCTTCCCCGCGGTTTCTTTTCCACCCTGTTTCCCGGTCCCCGGTATTCCTTCCGGGATCTGAAGTTCCTGCAGATCATCCAGGAACGGTCACACCCGGACACCCCGCTTTCGGGTGAGAGGGCCCTGCGCATACTCGGCAGGGCGCTTGCGGAGAAGGAGGACAGATCATGAGCCGGACAATGATGCGGGCTGCGGCCCTCCTCGTCGCGCTTTTCGCCGCCGCGTCGCTTTCCGCCTTCGACTGGGGCGTCACAATCGACAACAGCTCCACCCTGGAAATAGGCGAATGGACCGACAACGACACCGAGGTCCAGCGGGACAAGGTTTCCCTCTGGGCGGAACATTTCTGGACCGGTTCCGGGGACGCCCGGTACAGGGTCCTGGGAAACGTGTATTATCTTTTCACCGACGAGAGGGCCTTCCTGGTCGACGCGGACCTTCTCAAATTCGAGATGATCCGGCCAAACACCGCGGGGGGCGCCGTCATGGACCTGTCGCTGGGGCGCTTCCGCTTTTCGGACTCCACGGGGATCGTGCTGAACCACGGGGCGGACGGCGCGCTCCTCGGTCTGGATTATTCCGCCGTCAGGATTTCCGCCGGGGCGGGCTACACCGGACTGCAGCTCAAGCCGGAATCCAACGTGGACATGAGCGCCGCGGACCTGGCGGACGGGGAGGACGACGACATCCATTTCGCGCCGAAGAGGCTGTTCGAGGTTCTCACCATCGGGTTTCCGGAATTTCTTCCCCGCCAGAGGTTTGCCGTGGAGGCCATCCTCCAGCAGGACCTGCGCACCGAAGACACCCTGGACAGCGCCCATGTCATCGCGCGGCTCGACGGCGCCCTGGGAGGCGGTTTCTACTACGACCTGTCCGGCGCTGCTGCGGTGAACCTGTCCGACGACGTCCAGGACGTCATGGCCGGGGGCACGCTGCGCTGGTTCGCCGAGAGCTTCTACGGCTCCCGCACGTCGGCGGGTTTCCTGCTCGCCGGGGAGGACTTCTTCGCCATTTCGGAACCCACGCTGGGGCTGGTCTTCAACCCGGACCCGGCGGACATCCTGCGCCTTTCGGTAGATTACTCCCTGCGGCCCTGGGCCGGACGCTTCTCGCCGGCGCTCAGGAATCTGCAGTTCGCGGCGGGGGCGAAGTTCTTCATGCTGTCCGACGGCACCTGGGGGGGAACGGAACTGGAGGGCGGAATCAATTTCCGGCCTTCCCACGATTTCGGCGCATCGGTGAAGGCGGGGGCGTGGATGCCCGACGAAGGCGACTTCCAGGGCCTCGTCCGGTTCGACGTTTCCATCGGCTTGTAGACAAGGAGGAAGGAATGAGAAAAACGATCCGCGTTCTGACCGCGGTTGTCATGCTGTGCGCGGCGGCCGCGGCCTTCGCGCAGGAAAGCGCCGTCGTCCGGCAGACGTCCGGCAAGGTGGAGTTGCAGGCGGCGGGCGGGGCCTGGCGGCCGGTGAAGGTCGGCGACCGGATTCCCCTGGGGTCCACGGTGTCCACGAGCTTCCGCTCCGAGGCGGTCCTGGACGTGGGGCCGTCGACGGTGGTGGTCAAGCAGCTCACCCGGATGCGGCTGGACGAGCTCGTCCGGAGGGACGGCGTCCTGGAGACGAAGCTCAACCTGCGGGTGGGAAGGGTGAAGGCCCAGATCAAGGCCGAGGAGGGCCTCCGGAACGACTTTCAGCTCCGCAGTCCGGTGTCCACCGCGGCCGTCCGGGGAACCGAGTTCGACTTCGACGGGGTCAACCTGAAGGTCCTTGCGGGCACCATGGCCCTGGCCAACGCCTTCAACCAGAGCGCCAATGTCTCCGCCGGCGAAATAACCTCCACCGACGGCTTCACCGTTCCGCCGGCGGGCGTGGAGGCCCTGGAAAAGCTGTTCAACGTTTCCATCAGCGCGTCCCAGCTCGAGGAGATGCTGTCCGGGTTCCAGCCGCCGCCGGACCTGACGCCGGGCACGGTGACCCTGCGGTGGACAATGCCGGGAATTTAGGGGGAAAGCATGAAAACGAAATTTTCGCTTATATTCGCCGCGATCGTACTCGCGGCGCTTCTCGCGGGATGCTACATCGACCCGGCCTCGGAGGACGGGGGCGGAATCGCCCTGCAGATAAACACGAAGGAACTGCCGGCGGTGGATTACAGCGGCTACCTTTTCCGGGTCGGCCTCTACCTGGACGGCTTTGTGTCAATCAGTGACACCGATTACGATGATCCTGTCTCAGGTTATAGAATTTACTATTCTATACTTCCGACACTTCCCGCGATACCGTTCAACGGAAGGCCCTACGAGGAGTTTCCGGTTGAAGAACCCTTCGGGGGAAACGGTACGATTACCTTGGAAGGCGTAATGCCGGGCACGCGGTACCGGCTCGTCGTGGAACTCTTCAACCGCTGGTGGGAGGGCGAACCCGGTTACGATCCTAATCAATACGCCGGCCTGTCCGCTCCCTTCGAGGTCGTTCCCGGCGGCAACGCCGACGTCAGCGTCGAGTTGATGCAGTATTATTATACATGTTAGTCGGTTTCGTTGACCCGGTGTGCTCTCCCTCGTCATAACCACTAACGAGCGCCCGGAGACCCTGTCCCGGGCGCTTTCTTCCTGCGCGGCCTGCCCTTCGCTCCGCGGCGGAGAGGTTCCCCTGACGGTCCTGGACGATTCCCGGGAATCCGGATATCGGGCGGCGAACGCCGACGTCATTTCCGCTGCGGCCCGGGTTTTGGGTGTTCCCGTGAGGCACCTTTCCCGGGGGGACCGGGATGCGTTCATCCGAAACGCCGGATCCGCCGGTCCCGCTCTCGCGGAGGTTCTGGAATTTGCGCTTGACGGCTCCCGTGATGCCCGCCTCGCCGGAAGGGCGGGACATATCAGGAACGCCTCCCTTCTGATGAGTCCGGAGCGGAAAGTCGTTTCGGCGGACGACGACACGCTGTTCCGCTTTCGCCGTTTTCGGGAGGACGCATCTGTGTCCGCCGGGGATGGCGGCGCGGACGGACTTCCGCATTTTCTTCCCATGGCACCCGACGGTACGGACAGGATTACCGAGGAGTATCCGGGAGACCCGCTGAGGGACTTCGGCGGAGTTCTTGGAACGCCCGCCCGGGTCCTTTCGCCCGGAGCCCCGTTTTCCGGCAAGGTCCGGGCCGCCATGGCAGGCGTACGGGGGGGGCGGTGGTATTCCTCTCCTTTTGCCGTCATGGATGTGGATCCGGCCCTGCACCGCCTTGCCTGGAAGGACTCCGGTGAATACGCGGCGGCGAAACGTGACCCGGACGCGCTTCTCCTGGCGCGCGCGCCGCTTCTGACCAGGAACCCGTTTTTCGTGGCCAGTTTCTTCGGCTGGGATGGCTCGGAAATCCTTCCGCCGTTTTTCCCGAACATCCGGAACAGCGACGGCATCTGGTCTTTTCTGTGCCGGGCCCTGTATCCTGATTCCCCGGTATGCCACATGCCCTTCGCGGTGGAGCACGACCGCTCCGTCCACCCGTCCTTTTCCGATGCCGATTTCGCCGATTTTTCTCCCCCGGCGGGAATCATCATGCTGATCTGCGGCTTTTTTTTCCGGGACATCGAGATGGGGAACCCCGAAGCCGCATTGATGGCACTTGGGTCTCGGCTATCGGGCTGCGCCGCCTTACCCAAGCGGGAATGGAGGCGGTTCGTCACGGAACTTCATCTGGCCGGGGAGGGAAGCAAGATCCGGCGGCTTGAGGCCCGCCTGGAAGCGGCGGGCGGAGAACCCGGATACTGGGCGGCGGACGCGGCCCGGCACCTCGAGGCGATGAAAAAGGCCGCCCTGTCCTGCGAGCCGTACCTTACCCGGGAGTTTCTTTCTTTCGGCAGGGATGCAGAGGAGGCGTTCCGCGATTACGTCGCCCGCTGCGGGGAACTCCTGGCGGCGTGGCCGGAGATCTGGGAGCGGATGAGGTGAACTTCAGGATTTCCCCCCGTACGCCCGGGCGATGAATTTCTTTTCCACAATAAAATAAAAAGCGAAAACCAGGGCCTGGTTGACCAGGGCCGCCAGGAGGCCCGCCGACGAGCCCAGGGAGAGCGCGAAGCCGTAGGCCTGGAGCTGGCCCAGGCCGTACATGGGATTACTGATGTATTTGTACGGGCCCGACACGACGAAATCCGCGATCTTCCTTCCCAGGAACATGTCCTTCCAGTAGTAAATCTCTATGGACACCGCCTTCGCGGCCCACATCTTGATCCCGAGCCCCGCGGCGGACAGAAGGGCGGCCGCGGGAATGAGGGCTTCCCGGGGAAAGTGCCGGAAAAGGTCGCCCGGAAGGGCCTTCGCGACGTAGCC
>CAZGUL010000041.1:0-12473 GCA_964529055.1 uncultured Spirochaetaceae bacterium | reverse complement strand
AGTAGAGCACCCTGGGTGCCGGCCGCTCCCTGGTACGCCAGGCCCTCGCCGTACTTCGCGGTGTAGGCCTTCGTGTATTCCTGGGCTGTGCCGAACAGCGGGTCGGAATACTTCATCTGCGGCATCCACCACGCCACGCCGTACACGTGGTTCGCGTCCTCGCCGAGGGCATCCTTGAAATCCTTCAGTTCCGGCCCGGTTGTGAAGCCGACGGCCTTCAGGCTGACTTTCTGCTCCTCAAGCTGGCGCACCGTCAGGATGGCCTCCTCCAGGTAGCCCGAGGCGAGAAGGACTTCGGCGCCGGAATTCTTTATTTTCAGGATCGTCGAGGAGAGGTCCTTGACTCCCTTCGGGTATTCCTCGTAATAGGCGATTTCGAATCCCTTGCCCTTCGCGTACTCGGAAGCGCCCTTCGCGACGGCGATGGGGAAGTTGTCGTTCGGCGCGATGATGGCCACTTTTTTCGGCGCCGGGCTCTGGGCGGCGAGCATGTCGATGAAGCTGTAGAAGAGCTTCGTTCCCGGAGGCAGGACGGAGAAGACGTTTTTGTAGCCCCGGCCGTAGATGTTGCCCGCGTTGGCCAGCGTCGCCATGGTGATGATGTTGTACTTTTCCGCGATGGCCGTGGTCGCGAAGGTCGGCCCCGATCCGTAGGGCCCGAGAAGGAACCGGACCTTGTCCTCGGTTATGAGCTTTTCCGTCAGTTTCGCCGAGGTCTGGTTGTCCGACTGGTCGTCGTAATAGACGAGCTCTACCTTTTTCTTCGTCCCGCCGACGCTGATGCCGCCCGCGGCGTTGACCTTGTCCTTCCACATCTCATAGCCGTTCTTCACCATGTTGCCGAACCGCGCGAGGCTTCCGGTCAGGGCGACGGAAGCGCCGATCTTCACGGTGTCCGGCTCCTTCGCTTCCTTGCCTCCGCCGGCGAAAGCCGTACCGCCGAACCCGACGAGCAGAACCAGCAGGACGGCTGTCAGGATCTTCGACTTTTTCATTCCTCTCCTCCTCTTTGCCGAAATATTTTCTAGAGGCCCAGATAGGCCTTCTGGATTTCCGGATTCGCGAGAAGGCTCCGGGAATCGCCGGACATTTCCACCCTGCCGTGGACGAAAACGTAACCCGTGTCCGCGAGCCCGAGAGCCACCTGCACGTCCTGGTCCACCAGCAGAATCGTTATCTTCCGCGTCTCGTGGATTTCCCGCAGCACCCTGACGAGGAGGTCCACGATCACGGGGGCCAGCCCCAGGGACAGCTCGTCGAGCATCAGGACCTTCGGGTCCGCCATGAGGCCCCTGCCGACGGCGCACATCTGCGCCTCCCCCCCGGAGAGGGTCCCGGCAAGCTGTTTCCGTCTTTCCAGGAGCCGGGGCAGGATCGAATACACCCAGTCCAAGTCACGGCGGACGGCCGGCCCGCCCCGCCGCGTGTAGGCTCCCATCATCAGGTTGTCCTCCACCGAAAGACCGCTGTACAGCTGGCGTCCTTCCGGGACCATCATGATTCCCCGGGCGGCCCTCTTCGGCTGGGGCATCCGGGTGATGTCCTCGCCCCCGTACAGGATGCGGCCGCCGGAGGGCGCGATCGCTCCGGCCAGCGTCTTGATGAACGTCGTCTTTCCGACGCCGTTGGACCCGATCAGCGCGGTGATGCCGCCCTCGCGGATGTCCATGCTCACGTTCCACAGGATCTGAACGTCACCGTACCCGGCGTCCAGGTTTTCAACCCTGATCATGACAGCCCCTCATTTTCGCGTAGCGCTCGCCCAGGTAGGCGCAGATGACCTTTTCGTCGTTCGTCACAGCCTCCGGCGTTCCCTCGGAGATCTTCTCCCCGTGGTGCAGAACCATGACCCGGTGGGACACCCCCATGATGGCCTTCATGACGTGCTCGATGACCAGGATGGTCCGTCCCTGCCGGTTGAGCTCCCGGATCAGGTCCATCACCGCGTCGACCTCCGAGGTGTTGAGCCCCGCCATGACCTCGTCCAGCAGGAGGAGCTCCGGATCCATGGCCAGCGCCCGGGCGAGCTCCAGCCGCTTGCGCTCGGAGATGTTCAGGTTCTCCACCCGGAGATCCTCCTTGCCGGCCAGGTTGACCTTGGCGAGGATCGAGCGGGTTTTATCCCGGGCCGCCCGGGCGTCCCGTATCTTGTCCTTGCCGAACAGGGCGCCGATGGACACGTTCTCCAGCACCGTCATGCCGGGAAAGGGCTTCACGATCTGAAAGGTCCGGGAAACGCCCCGTTCCGCGATCTCGAAGGGCCGGAGGCCCGAGATTTTTTCTTCCTTGAAGAAAATTTCCCCCGCCGAAAGCGGAAGCGTCCCGTTGATGAGGGACAGAAAGGTCGTCTTTCCCGCCCCGTTCGGCCCGATGATGCCGAGGATTTCCCCCTTCCGGACCTCGAAATCGAGGTTCGTCACCGCTTTCAGGGCCCCGAAGGACCTGGAGACTCCGTTTCCGCGCAGGATTACGCCGCTCATTTCCGGGCCCCCTTTTTCGCGAAAAAACCGGAAACGCCCTTCCAGTTCAGGCTCAGGATCCCCCGGGGCATGAAGAGCACCGCCAGGATGATGATCGCCCCCAGGATGCCCAGATGCAGGTTGATGAATTTCGACCACACCAGCTCGGACACCGTCTCCAGGATGATAGCTCCGACCACCGGGCCCCAGAGGGTGCCCATCCCGCCGATCAGGATGATGACGAACATGTTGACCACCCACATGACGTTGAAGACCGTCGGCGGGTCGATGTAGCTGAACCAGTAGGCGTACACGGCGCCGGCAAGGCCGGTGAAGAACGCGCTGAGGCTCCACGCGACGACCTTGAACTTCGTCGTGTCGATCCCCATCACGCCCGCGGCCTCCTCGTCGGCCCGGATGGCTTTGAACGCGTAGCCCAGCCGGTTTTTGTGCAGCCGCGCCACCACAGCGAGAACCGCGGCGAGGAGAAGCAGCATGGCGTAGTAAAAGAAGGTGTTCGCGAAGAAGGGCCCGCCCTTCAGGGCCGGCACCGTGATGCCCTGGCTGCCGCCGGTCAGGTCCGTCCAGATGTCCACGATCTGCCGGGTCGCCTCCATCGCCCCGAGGCTGCCCAGCGCGAAGTAGTGGCCCTTCAGCCGCAGGAGCAGAAGGCCGAGAACGACGGCAAGAAGAACGGCGGCGACCCCCGCGGCGAGAAAGGCCGCGGCGAACGGAAAGCCTGTCTTCGTCATCAGCACCGCGACGGTGTAGGCCCCGATGCCGAAAAAGATCATGTTGCCGAACGCGGCATACCCGGTGAAGCCGGCGATGATGTTCAGCGCCGAAGCCAGAAGGGCGAACATGAAGATCGTC
Source organism: uncultured Spirochaetaceae bacterium (assembly GCA_964529055.1). GTDB lineage: Bacteria > Spirochaetota > Spirochaetia > DTKZ01 > DTKZ01 > JAKQWJ01. Next base: position 9,141 of record CAZGUL010000041.1, on the reverse strand, counting down.
GTTATCAGGCGCACCCAGAAACCGGACAGCAGGAATGGCGCGGAGAGGACGAACAGGATGCCGAGAACGATCAGGGGAATGCGGCGTTTCATCAGTAGAACCTCTTTCCCAGAAGTCCCTGGGGCCGCACGACGAGAACGAGAACGAGAACCGCGAAACCGAGGAAATCCTGGATCGCCGACGGGAACACCACCGTCCCCAGGGTCTCGACGAGCCCCAGGGTCACCCCCCCCACGAGGGCGCCGATGGTGCTTCCCAGGCCGCCGAGGATGGCGATGACGAAGGCCTTGCCGACCAGGCCGCCGCCGAGGAACGGGTTGACGCTCATGATCGGGGATATCAGGGCCCCCGCCGCTCCGGCCAGGGCGGCGCTGACGGCGAAGGTTACCGCGTAGATTTTCTCCACGTCGACGCCGACCGTCCTGGCGCCCTCGAAGTTGAGGGCCGTCGCGTTGATCGCGATGCCGGTTTTGGTCTTCCGCATGAAAAGGTAGAACAGGACCGTCACCAGGATCGCGACGCCGAAGATGCCGAACCGCACCAGCGGCACGACGATGCCGCCCATCTCGATTCCCGCGGACGAGTAGGAAAGCTTGATGCTTTTATAGTCCGCGCTCCAGATCAGAAGACAGACGTTGGCGATCAGTATCTGAAGACCGAAGGTGAAGGTCAGGGTGATGAACGATGGGCCCCGGACGACCCTGTTGATCAGGTACCGCTGGATTCCGTAGGCCAGCACGAACAGGATCGCCATGACCAGCGGGATCGACAGAAAGGGGTCCAGCCTGAAGGCCGCGAAAAGCGTGAAGGAAATGTACGCGCCGATCATGATGAAGGACCCGTGGGCGACGTTGACGATGTTCATGACCCCCCACACGAGGGAGAAGCCTATCCCGATCATCGCGTACACCGCACCAAAGAGGACGCCGTTGACGACAGCCTGAATAATCATGCGGACAGCCTACCAATGTTTGCAAGAAAATGCAACAAATTCCTTTTTCGCGGAATGAATATCCGGAGGCGGCCCTCCCGCCCTACCGGCTTCTGCGCTTGATGTAGTACCCCGCGTTCTCGAATTTGACGTCCACGTAGTCCCGCTTTTCGGCGGAAAGGATGAAGTCCTTCAGCCTCTTGTAACCCAGGGCGCCGTAATCCACGAGCCGGTCCGAAAGGCGGGTGTTCACCGACGCCAGGGAGTGATAGTCCTTCCCCTTCTCCTTCGTCAGGGAATCCAGAACCTCGCAGAGGGTCTCGAAAGCCTGGGTGAGGGGGGTCTTATCGGGCTCCTTCGATTTGTCCTCCGAGGATTTCAGGTAGATCGCCTGGTCCTCCTCCTCGAGCTTCACGATGTTCTTATCCCGTGCCGCGTAGACGAAATCGTTCCACGAATTGAAACCGTAGTTCCGCTCGTCGAAGGACGGGTTCAGGATCTTCAGCTTGACCTTGACGGCCCCCATGCCCGGCTTCTTCTTGTTTTTCTCCATTTCCTGCACCGCCTCGAGCAGCAGGCGGAAGGCCGCGTCCACGTTCGCGGCGGGTTTCTCCCTGCTCCGTCCCTGTTTTCCCTCCTGCGGGCGGCGGCCCTTGCCCCGTTTCGACCTGCTGGCCTCTTCGGCTTCCTCTGCGGCCTCCGCCGCCTCGCCGGGTATGATTTCCCGGTAATCCTTGAAGGAATCGGCCAGGGACAGGAGTTCCTCGCTGGCGTTGCTGGAGTTGCAGATGATGTGGATGCCCTTGCCGTTGCGGCGGAGGGTGTACAGGAGCGGGCGGAAATCCGCGTCGCCGGTGATCAGCACGATCTTCGAGATGTGCGGATACTGATAGATGAGCTCCACCGCGTTGGTGATCAGCGAGATGTCCGCGCTGTTCTTCCGCGACACGGGGATGTGGATGAGCTCGAAGCCGTTCTCCGACAGAAGCCGGGAGAGCCGCCCGAGGTGGGGTTTGGTCCAGTCGCCGTATACGCGGCAGACCGTGACTTTTCCGAGTTCCTCGGTGAATTCCATGAGGCCGTCCACGAACTGGGAGTTCGAGCTGGGCGTAACATTTTCTATGTCCCAGAGGATCGCAACACTTTCCATTTCTTTTCCTTGTTCAATTCAGTGCGGGCCCGAAAACGTCTCCGGTCCCGCCGGGGGCAGTATACCGTATATTCTCCGCATTGTCTCCGTGGATGCCCGTTTCCAGGTTCGGCCCCCGGAGATCCCGCAGTCTGCCGGCGGTGCCCGGCCCGGCGCCGAAAAAATCCGCCGATTCGAGGCTCCGGGCGACCATCCGGTCCCGGAGGCTGAAAATCGTGTCAATCATTTCCGCGCCCGTCACGGGATGCCGGTACTCAAGGGGCCGCCCGAACGCCGGGGCCATTTCATGGAATCTTTTCTGGTAAAACGACGGCTCGAAGTGCCGCAGCCCCGGCTTCCACCCCGCCAGGAGCCGCGCCGCCGCCTGCCCCGCAGGGTTCCAGAAGGCGGCCTGCAGGAACTCGTACCGCCTGAGGCACTTGGCCAGCGCCTCCCGGTCGTAATCCCCTCCGCCGAAACTCACGGCCCCGAGAAGATCGAGAAAATCCCGCCGGCTCATTTCCATTCCGGCGGTGAGGTTCCGGATCCGCCGGGGGACGGAGGCGGGACGCACGACTTCCGTAACGTAGAGGTCCAGCACCGATTCGAACAGGTGGTGATTGTAACGGGCGACCTCCGTCCCCTTTCCGACGAAGTACAGCACCAGGGGATGAAAAACCGCGTCCGCCGCGACGTGGCACGCGTAGCCGTACAGGAACGCCAGGACCCCGTCGGGAATTTTCTCCCCGTACCTCTCCGCCGTCCGAGCCAGCACCGCGAGGGTGTCTCCGCCGTCCGAGCCGTGCAGAACCATCGCGGCGGCGCGGAACCGTTCGAGTTCCGGTCCGAAGAGGTAGTAGAAGAGGTAATCCGGTCCCACAGCGCCGAGGAGAAAGAGGTTACGGTTTTTCTCCAACACGGCCGCCAGGGCCGCCCGGCCTGCGCCCGTCGCGCCTCCGTCCCCGGCGGGGACAGTTTTTCCCGCTAAAGCGCCTCCGTCCCCGGCAGCGCCGCCCGGCGTTCCCAGGGCGCGGAGCGCCTCCGCCGCGAGCCACCAGTGGGTTATTTCCTTCGGCACGGCTAATCCTCCTTCTGGCGAACGAAAAACAGCAGGACGCCGCCGATGACGAAAAGCAGGTTGATGCTGAGGATGCCGTAAGCCGTGTTCCGTGTCACCCCGGCGAAAAAGGCCACAAGGAAGGGCCCCATGATGGCGGCGAATTTCCCGAAGATGTTGTAGAAGCCGAAGAATTCCGCGGACCTCTCCTTCGGCACGAGCTTGCCGTACAGGGAGCGGCTCAACGCCTGGATGCCCCCCTGGGAGGTGGCGACCAGCATCGACAGGACCCAGAACAGGGCAGTTTTCGCCTCCAGCGACCCCAGGGACGGCAGAAAAAACGCGAGAAGGGTTATCACGACGTAAATCCCGATGCCGGCGAACAGCATGGTCCTTGCGGAAAACCTCCGGGCGAGGCGTCCGTACAGCAGGGCGAACGGAAAGGCTACGATCTGGATCGCCATAAGGACGACCAGGAGCATGTTTTCGTTTATGCCCACGTCGATGGCTATGGGGGTCGCCATCTTGATGATGGTATCCACCCCGTCGATGTAGAAGAAATACGCGGCCAGAAACACCGCCAGGTTCCGGTACCGCTTTATCCCCCGCAGGGTCTCCCCGATCCGGCGGAAGCTGTCACGCACCGGGGACGCTGAGGGTGCGATGAAGTAGACCTGTCTGACGTTCCGCAGAAGGGGGACCGTGAAGAGGAGCCACCAGAGGCCGGTGACGAGGAAGGAAATCCTCACCGCGGGGTCGGAGGACGCGAAACCGAAAATTTTATGCTGCGTGATCAGAATCAGACAGAGGACGAACGGGATCGTGCTGCCTAAGTATCCCCAGCCGTAACCGTTCGTGGACACCCAGTCCATCCTGTCCTCGGTTGTGACATCAACGAGAAAGGCGTCGTAAAAGATGTTCGCTCCGGAGAAACCCAGGGCCGACCCCATGTAAATGAGAAGAGCCTTGACCCACTCTCCCTGGCCGACGAAGTACAGGCTCAGGGTGCTGAGGACCCCCAGCAGGAAAAAGAACAGGAAAAACTTCTTTTTCCGGGCCTGGTAGTCCGCGATGGTGCCCAGGACGGGCGCCATGACCGCGAGAAGCAGAGTGTACAGGCTGTTCGCGTACCCCCACCACGCGGTGGACTGGTATCCCGGCGCGCCCGAGGCGGCGACGCTCTTGAAGAAGATCGGGAAAATCGCCGTCGTGATGATGATGGAATAGGCGGAATTCGCCCAGTCGTAGAGAACCCAGCTCCGTTCCTGTCGGGTCATAAGGGCCTCCGGTCAGAGGATGTGCTGAAGGAACCTCTTCGTCCGCTCTTCCCGGGGGGAATCGAAAACCTCCCGCGGCGTGCCCTTTTCGATGATTTCCCCCTGGTCCATGAAGATGACCGTGTCCGCCGCGGCCCGGGCGAAGCCCATTTCGTGGGACACCACCATCATCGTCATGCCCTCCTTCGCGAGGCCGAGCATGACGTCCAGGACTTCCTTGATCATTTCCGGGTCCAGCGCGGAGGTCGGTTCGTCGAAGAGCATGACCTTCGGTTCCATGGCAAGGGCCCGGGCGATGGCGACCCGCTGCTGCTGGCCGCCGGAAAGCTGGCTCGGGTAGGAGTCGGCCTTGTCCGCAAGTCCGACCCGGGCGAGCAAAGTCCGCGCCTTGCGTTCGGCTTCTTCGGGAGCCATTTTCTTGACCCGCCGGGGCGCCAGGCTGATGTTCTCGAGGGCCGTCAGATGGGCGAACAGGTTGAAACTCTGGAAAACCATGCCCGCCTCCTCCCGGATCCGCCGGATGTCCGACTTCGGGTCGGTGACGCAGTCGTCGTCGATGTAGATCGATCCCGACGAGAGGCGTTCCAGCCTGTTCACCGAGCGGAGCAGGGTGCTCTTGCCGCTCCCGGACGGACCGATGACCAGGACGACCTCCCCGGTCCTCACTTCCAGGTCCACGTTGTGGAGGGCGCGGACGGACCCGAAATTTTTGCACGCGCCGACGATCCGGACCCGGGGTTTATTTTCCATTGCGATGCAGCCTCTCTTCCATAACGCCCACAAGCCGGGACAGAAACAGAGTCAGGACCAGGTACACGAGCGCGACCATGGTGTAGCTCTCGAAATAGCGGAACGAGGTGGACGCGTATTCCCGGCCCCTGCGCAGCAGGTCCGAAATCGCCAGTATCGACACAAGGGAAGAGTCCTTCAGCAGCGCGATGAACTCGTTTCCGATGGGGGGCAGGATTATCTTTATCGTCTGCGGCAGGATGACGAGCCACAGGGCCTGGGTTCTGCTCATTCCGAGGGCGAGGGCGGCTTCCATCTGCCCCTTCGGTACCGCCTGGATGCCCGCGCGGAAGATCTCGCCCATGTAGGCTCCGTAGCAGAAGGACATCGCGATGACCGCGGCTATCATGCCCTGGAGTTTCAGAAATTTGCCCAGGGCGAAATAAATGTAAAAAAGCTGGACCAGCAGCGGGATCCCCCGGATGACCTCCACATAGACGGTGGCCAGCCGGTTGACGAAGGTGATCCGGGAAATCTGCCCGATTCCCGCCATGAGGCCGATCACCAGGGCGATCAGGATGGACAGGGTCGTCACCTGGAAGGTAACGAAGATGCCGTCGGGCATGAATTTCAGGATATGCAGGTACGGGTCGGGAGAAAAAACGGGAAGAGCGATGAGCAGAAAAAGGGCGCCGAAAAAGGAAATCTTCCAGGCCGAGAAGATCGAATGCTCCTCCCGGCCGGGAATCAGAGCGCCGTCGGTTACTTCAATTTTCTGGTGCTTGAAGTCCGGCACGATGTTACGGGATCCACTTTTTCTTGAGTTCTTCGTATTTGGGCGATTCCTTGACCTTCTTGATCCCCGCGTTGATCAGGTTCAGTATGTCGGTCCGGCCTTTCTTGACCGGGATCCCGTAGAACTCGTCGGTGGCGATCTCCACGGCGACCCGCAGCTTGTTCTTGTACTGGTCGTTCTGCAGGGCGTACTGGGCGGCGGTGGGGGTGTCGCAGACGAAGGCGGAGACGCGGCCGTTGATCAGGTCCTCGAACGCCAGGCCGACCTCATCGTAGTTTTTCAGCTTCAGGTTCGCATCCTTGCCGACCTCGATTGCCCCGGTGGTGCCGATCTGGGCGCCCACGGATTTTCCCTTCAGGTCCGCGAGTTTCGCGGTTTTCGTGTCCGCCGCGGGAACGACGACGGCCTGGTTGACCTGAAAATAGGGCTCGGAGAAGTCCATGGTCTTCTTCCGCTCTTCGGTGATGGTTACCGAGGAGATGATCGCGTCGTACTGGGCGTTCTCGAGCCCGGCGAAGATGCCGTCCCATGCAGTGTTTTTTATTTCCACGTCAAAACCGCCGGCTTCGGCGACAGCCTTGATGAAATCGATGTCGAATCCGACGATTTCCTTCGCCTCGTTGACGAATTCCATCGGAGGCCACGTGGCGTCGCTGGCAATGACGATTTTCGTCTTCTGAACGGGAGCCGCGGCCTGGGGTGCGGCCTTTTCCTCTTTCTTCGCGCAGCCGCCGAGACCGAGGACGACCATCATCACGAGGGCCGCCGCCGCGAGGGTGTACTTTTTCATGAATGTTCTCCTTTGAACTATCGGTAAACTCAGGTACCGTCTGACACTTTACCTGCATCACTCGGCGGTTGTCAAGAATTTGCGTACATTTTCGCGAACTCCGGGCCGTGGGCGGCGAAAAGATCGTCGCAGAGGGCCCGGATCGCATCGAGGGAGAGCTCAGCGGAGGTGTGCGGGTCAAGGTAGGCAGCCTGGTATGCCAGGTCGCGCCGCCCCGTCAGGGCCGCCTCCGTCCCCAGAAGCTGGACATTGACGTTCGTCATGTTCAGGGCGGCGCACTGCGGCGGAAGCGGCCCGGAGTAGACGCCCTGGACCCCCCGGGAATCCACCAGGCAGGGAACCTCCACTACCGCGTCGGCCGGAAGATTCGGAATGAGACCCGTGTTCAGGATGTTGCCGTGGATCCGGGTCGGGGCCCCTGTGACGACCGACTCGATGATGCCCGCTCCGTATTCCCGGGTCCTTTGATGGGCCAGCTCCGTCCCCCGGACAACATCGTTCCGCATGCGCCTCCAGTCCGCGATCTGGGCCTCGCATCTGCGGGGATACTCGTCCAAAGGAATGTTGAATTCATCGACCAGGCCGGGAAACGCCGCCTTGATCCAGTACGGGGTGTACTCCGCGTTGTGTTCCGAAGATTCGGTCACGTAATAGCCGAAGTGGCGCATGATCTCGTACCGCACCATGTCGTCGTGTTTTGGGGCGCCGGGCTCCCGGGCCCGGGCGTTCTTTTCGGCTGCCAGGCGGCGGACGTCGGGGTATAAATCCCTTCCTCCGTCCCCCAGTTCCAGAAGCCAGGCCATGTGGTTGATACCCGCGATCTTCCAGTCCGGGGTGCGGACCTCCTCCACAAACCCGAGGTCGCCGAGAAGTTTGGGAACACAGGCCTGCACCGAATGGCAGAGTCCGACGGTTTTTACGGCGGAACCCTTCAGCAGGGCACCCGTGACCATCGCCATCGGGTTCGTGTAGTTCAGGAGCCAGGCCCCGGGGCAGACCGCTTCCATATCGCGGGCGATTTCCATCATGACGGGGATCGTCCTGAGGGCGCGGAAAATCCCGCCCACGCCCAGAGTGTCCCCGATCGTCTGCCGGAGGCCGTACTTTTTGGGAACCTCGAAATCGACAACCGTGGCGGGCCTGTAACCGCCGACCTGGACCGAGTTGATGACGAAATCCGCGGACTGCAGGACCTCCCGGCGGTGCTCCGTCCCTGCAACGGCTGTGATCCGCGCGCGTCCCCCGGCGAGGGCCCGGTTCAGGCTCTCCGCCGCGAGACGGCTGTCCTCGAGCCGCTCCGTATCGATGTCGTAGAGGGTAATGTGCGCATCCTTCAAGGGATCGGAGAGCAGGATGTCGCCGATGAGGTTTTTCGCGAAAACGGTGCTTCCTGCTCCGATGAACGCGATTTTTACCGCCATAGAACCTTCCCGCTCACGTTTAATGACGCGACCCGACGCGGTGATGGACCGGGCCACCGACCCCATCAGGCCGGCCAGGTCTGCTTGCCACCGTCGACCCGGATCACCTGGCCGGTGATGTACGAGGAGGCGTCCGACACAAGGAACTCCACGACCCTGGCCATCTCGGCCGGCCAGCCGTAGCGTTCCAGCGATCCCGAGGTCTGCATGCGCCCGTTTTCGAGCGGACGGCTCGCCTTGAAGCGCTCGGTGACGGTGTCTCCGGGGGCCAGAACGTTGGCGTACACCCCATACGGCTGCAGCATCACAGCGAGGCAGCGGGTGTACTCGTGAACCGCCGCCTTCGCCGTGGCATAAATCGCTGACTCGGTATGTCCGAACAACCCCGAGATGCTGCCGATGTTGACGATCCAGCCTTCCTTCCGGTCGATCATTTCCGGGGCGACCTCGCGGCACGCGAAAATGCAGGTCATCAGGTTGCGGTCCAGAATGACCCTGAGTTCATCTTCGGCGATGAATACCGCATTGTTGCCCGCGGGCTTTCCGGCCTGCGGAGCCGTGACGCCCTTAACGCCGATGTCGCCCCCGGCGTTGTTGACGAGTATGTCGATTTTGCCGAACTTCGCCCGGATTTCATCGGCCGCCTTCTTCACCACGTCGGCCCTGGAAAGATCGCCCACGACGTACATGGTTTTCGACCCGGTTTCCTTCGCGATTGTCTCCGCCACCGCGGCCAGGGACTCACCCTCCTGAAAAGCCTTCGGGGATCCCATGGAGGAACCGTGCACGACCACGTTCGCCCCGCACCACGCCAAATGTGCGGCTATTTCGCGGCCTATGCCGCGGCTCGAACCGGTTACCCAGGCCGTCCGGCCCGCAAGATGTTTATCAGCCATGTGAATCGTCTCCTGAAAATTATTTTTCTTCATATTAGGAGGAAAGAGGGGGATTAGCAAGGGGACGGAGGAAGGCCTGTCGGATAAAAGTGGCGGCATAGCCGCCGCTTAATTT
>CAZGUL010000040.1:0-12478 GCA_964529055.1 uncultured Spirochaetaceae bacterium | reverse complement strand
CGGCAGGTGGGACAGGATGCGCCGGATGTCGGGCAGAAAGCCCATGTCGAACATCCGGTCGGCTTCGTCCAGGACGAGGATTTCCACCCCGGACAGGTCGGCGGCTTTTTCTCCCAGGTGGTCGAGAAGCCGGCCCGGACATGCGACGACGATGTCGACGCCCCGGCGGAGCTCGATCTCCTGGGGTCGTTTGCCGACGCCGCCGTAGACGACGGCGCTGCGGATTCCCAGGCCCGCGCCGAGTTTGCGGAATGTGTCGTGGATCTGCTCCGCAAGCTCCCGGGTGGGGGCGACGACCAGCGCCCGGGTCTTCCGGGACCGCGCCGGCGCCAGTTTATGCAGGATGGGCAGCACGAAGGCGGCGGTCTTTCCGGTGCCGGTCTGGGCGAGGCCGAGAATGTCCCGGCCCGCCAGGGCGCCGGGAAGGGCGTCCCTCTGGATCGGCGTGGGGACGGAATACCCCGCTTCCGCGACGTTGCGCATGATGCGAGGATCGAGGGAAAAGCGTTCAAAATTCATGAAAGAAAAAACTCCTTGGCTCCCGGGAGCCAAGAGGTGAGGGGCTCGGCTCGATGAGAGGCGTTTCGATTATGTTCGGAATACGGGACGCGAAAGCGCTGAAAACCGAATCAGTGCACCAAGTATAACGCTTTTCGTGGAACGTGCATAGATGCGGCGCGCGAAAGCTTTGACTCTCCCGCCGATGTTGGTTAGGATGGAACGGTACTCGTCCCGGCGCCGGACCTGGAGAACGCAGCCCGGAGCGAATCGGCTTTGACGAAAAACGGGAGAACGATCCATGAAAAACCGAGAATTGCATATTCAGCTTTTCAGCCTCCACGGACTGATCCGCGGCGGCGGGCTGGAGCTGGGAAGGGATGCCGACACGGGGGGACAGATAACCTACGTCGTCGAGCTGGCGCGCCATCTCGGCGCTTTGCCGCAAGTGGCCCGGGTCGACCTGTTTACACGGCTTCTGGTGGACAGGAAGGTGTCTCCTGACTACGCGGAACCGGTCGAAAAGGTCAACGGGAAATTCCGCATCGTGCGAATCCAATGCGGCGGCCGGCGCTACATGCGCAAGGAACTGCTGTGGCCCCACCTGGATGAATACATCGACAAGACGATCAGGTTCATACGCCGGGAAAAGCGCGTTCCGGACATCGTCCACGGACATTACGCGGACGCGGGTTACGTGGCGCTGCAGCTCGCGAACATTTTCGGAATTCCCTTCGTGTTCACCGGCCATTCGCTGGGGCGGGACAAGCTCCTCCGGCTTGAGCAGCAGGGGGTCCCCCGGGCGGACATGGCGCGGGAATACAGGATGGACCACCGGATCGACGTGGAGGAAAAGATACTGGCCAATGCGGACCTCGTGGTGGCCTCCACGCGGGACGAAGCGGAAAAACAGTACGGTTTGTACCGGAACAAGGCAGTACCGGGGTACGAGATAATTCCTCCGGGAATCGACGTGGAGAGGTTTTATCCGTATTACCACGACGCGGACGAATACGGCGAGAAGGCCGAACGCATGCGCATCGCGGAAGCGTCCATCACCCGTGAGCTGGAACGCTTTTTCATGCGTCCGGAAAAACCGCTGATTCTGACATTGTGCCGGGCCGACAGGCGAAAGAATATTTCCGGATTGATCCGGGCCTACGGCGAGGACCTGGATCTGCAGGCCATGGCCAATCTGGCCATCTTCGCCGGTCTGCGGAAGGACATCGATTCCATGCAGGACAACGAGAAGGAAGTGCTTACCGAGATGCTGCTGCTCATGGACAGGTACGACCTGTACGGCAAGATGGCGATTCCCAAAAGACACGATTTCGAATTCGAGGTGCCGGCCCTGTACCGCGCGGCGGCGGTCAAACGCGGCGTGTTCGTGAACGCGGCCCTGACCGAGCCGTTCGGGCTGACACTGCTCGAGGCTTCGGCCACGGGCGTGCCGATCGTTGCGACGAAAAACGGCGGGCCGAACGACATCATCGAAAACTGCCGCAACGGAATACTCGTCGATCCGACCCGGCCGAAGGAGATATCCGAAGCGATCCGCAAGCTCATCCGGGGGGCTCGTTACTGGGAGGAATGTTCGAAAAACGGCATCATCAACGTCCGGAAGCATTACACCTGGCGGAGCCACGCGGAAACCTATGCCGCCGCGGCCGCGAAACTGACGGCCGCGGAAACCGGTTCGCGGATGCGGCCGGGCGGCGAGGGGGTATCCGTAAAAATCGGCCGCCGCCTGCTGGACCTGGATTATTTCATCGTATCGGACATCGACAACACCCTGATCGGCGAGGACAACAGCAGGCTGCCGGAACTTCTGGATATGCTGGCGCATCACCGGGGAAGGGCGGGATTCGGCATCGCGACGGGAAGAAACCTTCCGGCGGCGCGGGAAATCCTGGAACGCAACGGAGTGCCCGCGCCGGACGTCATGATCTGCTCGGTGGGCAGCGAAATATACTACGGATCCGACTTTCGCTTCGGCAGCGAGTGGGCGGCACATATCGGCGACCGGTGGGACCGGAACAAAATCGCGAACATTCTGAAAGAGGTCGATTTCCTGACGCCCCAGGGGCCGGAAGCCCAGCTGGACCATAAAATCAGTTACTTCATGGAGCCCGGCAAGGACAGGCTGATCCGGGTGCACAACCTGCTCTTGCGGCACAAATGCCGGTACAATCTCGTGTATTCCCACGAAAAATACCTGGACATTCTGCCCGCCCGGGCCTCCAAGGGCAAGGCCGTCCGGTACATCAGCTACCAGTGGGACATCCCCCTGAGGAATTTCCTGGTCTGCGGGGACTCCGGAAACGACGAGGAAATGCTGAGGGGGGAGCCGCTGGCCGTGGTGGTCGGAAATTACAGCCGGGAACTGGAGGTCCTGCGGGACTGCCGCCGCGTCTTCTTCGCGCCGTCGGCGTGCGCGGGCGGCATACTCGACGGCATACGGCACTACGCCTTCTTCGACGCCCCGGCTGGCCGGCGGAGCGGGGAGGGGTCCTGATGCTCCAGAACAAGGTGCAGCTGATCACCTATCCGGACAGCCTGGGAGCCAACCTGCCGGAGCTTTACTACGTGCTGAAGCGCCATGCAGGCGCCGCCGTCGGGGGCGTTCATCTCCTGCCGTTCTACCCGTCGTCCGCCGACCGGGGATACGCGCCCCTCACCTATGACGAGGTGGATCCCGTCTTCGGGACCTGGGAGGACGTCGCGATAATCGGCCGGGATTACGATCTGATCGTCGATTTCATGGTCAACCACATTTCCCGCCGGTCGGTCTATTTCCAGGACTATGTCGAAAAGGGGGAGGCTTCTCCCTACGCGGACATGTTTCTTTCCTTCAAAAAATTCAGTCCCGACGGCGAGATCGATGAAGATCTCCTTTCCCGGGTGTACACGCGCAAGCCCCGTCCTCCTTACACCGTAATTCAGCGTGCGGACGGTTCGATGGAGAAGGTCTGGTGCACCTTCGATTACGAGCAGATCGACCTGGACATCAATTCCGCCAAAACCCGGGAGGTGCTGCGGAATTTCCTGATCCGCCTCGCCCGCGACCGGGTAAAAATGGTCCGGATGGACGCGTTCGCGTACACCACCGTCGAGCTGGGCACGAACTGTTTTTTTCGGGAACCCCAGGTGTGGGAAATCCTGAAATGGCTCGACGAGTATGTCAGGCCGTTCGGCGCGGAAATCCTGCCCGAGGTGCACGAACACTACAGCTATCATCTGAAAATAGCCCGGCGCGGTTACTGGACCTACGATTTCGCGCTGCCCCTGCTGGTTCTGCATACGCTCTACCATCACACCGCGGCGGCCTTGACCGCGTGGCTCCGCATCTGCCCGAGAAAGCAGATAACCACGCTGGACACCCACGACGGGATCGGCGTCATAGACGCCGCCGATCTTCTGACCCCGGAAGAAATCGACAGGACCCTGGCCGGCCTGGACGAAAAAGGGGCCAACACCCGGAAAATCTTCTCCGGTCCGGAGTACCGGAACCTGGACATCTACCAGGTCAACTGCACCTATTTTTCCGCGCTGGAGGGCAACGAAGACGCCTACATCGCCGCCCGGGTCATCCAGTTCTTTTCGCCGGGAATACCGCAGGTGTACTACGTGGGCCTGCTTGCCGGGGAGAACGACTTCGAGCTGGCCCGGCGCACGAAGAACGGCAGGGACGTCAACCGGCACAATTATACCCTCGAGGAGGCGGCGGAACGGTTCGGGAAGCCGGTGGTGCGGCGTCTGCTCTCGCTGATGGAATTTCGTTCCGCGTACCCGGCGTTCAACGGGGAATTCACGATCGAGGACGGACCGGACGACCATGTCCGGCTGCGGTGGACCCTGGGAAATCTGTTCGCCGCCGCCGATGTGGATCTCCGCGGGTACGTGAGTCGTATCCGGTATTATGACGAGCGCAGCCGGGAAATACGGACGATGACGGCGTAGCCGTGCGAAAAAAAACACTTGACGGATCGGGAAGTATAGATGATAATGAGAATCAATATCAAGAAAGAGGCGGAAACGGTGCGCAGACGGAGCGCCCAGCGCGAGAAGATCCACGAAATCATCAGATCCCGGTCGGATCATCCGACGGCGGCCCAGATCTTCGACGCGCTGCGGAAAGTGTCACCGTCCGCCGGCATGGGAAACGTGTACCGGAACATCAGGATCCTGATGGAAGAGGGCCGCATCAAACGGAGGGAATTCAACGACGGGATCGAGCACTTCGACGCGATCACGAGCCTGCATTATCACTTCGTCTGCGAGGTCTGCGGCGCCATTTCCGACTTTCCCATGCCCGTTCAGGCGGACCTGGAAGCGGCGGCGCGGAAACTTTCCGGCAAGGCCATCACGGGCCACACGATCCAGTTTTTCGGCGTTTGCGAGGCCTGCGGCGGAAAGAAAAAAGAGACGTAGCGGAACAGACATATTTTTACCAGGAGGCGGAATATGGCGGAAAAAAAGAAACTCACCAGAGTAAACGGGGCGCCGGTGGAGGACAACCAGAACATCATCACGGCGGGCAAACGGGGTCCCCAGCTCCTTCAGGACGTTTGGTTCCTGGAGAAGCTCGCGCACTTCGACCGGGAGGTGATTCCCGAAAGGCGGATGCACGCCAAGGGCTCCGGCGCCTTTGGAACCTTCACCGTGACCCACGACATCACGAAGTACACCAAGGCGAAAATCTTCTCGCAGATCGGCAAGAAGACCGAGCTTTTTGTACGTTTTTCCACGGTCGCTGGAGAGAGGGGCGCCGCCGACGCGGAGCGGGACATCCGGGGCTTCGCGATCAAGTTCTACACCGAGGAAGGCAACTGGGACCTGGTTGGCAACAACACGCCGGTGTTCTTTCTCCGGGACCCGCTGAAATTCCCGGACCTGAACCACGCCGTCAAGCGTGACCCGAAAACCAATCTGCGGAGCGCGAGGAACAACTGGGACTTCTGGACCAGCCTTCCGGAGGCCCTCCACCAGGTGACCATAACCATGAGCGACCGGGGCATCCCGTTTTCCTACCGGCACATGAACGGCTACGGCAGCCACACCTTCAGCCTTATCAACGCGAAGAACGAGCGTATCTGGGTCAAGTTCCACCTGAAAACCCGCCAGGGAATCAAGAACCTGACCGACCAGGAGGCGGAGGCCGTCGTCGGAAAGTGCCGGGAAAGCCACCAGCGGGACCTTTTCGACAGCATCGAGAAGGGGGATTTCCCGAAGTGGGACATGAAGATCCAGGTCATGACGGAGGAGCAGGCCCGGAAGGTCGCCTTCAATCCCTTCGACCTGACGAAGGTCTGGCCCCACAAGGATTATCCCCTGATCGACGTCGGTGTCATGGAACTCAACAGGAACCCGGAGAACTACTTTGCCGATGTTGAGCAGGCGGCGTTCAATCCGGCCAACATCGTGCCGGGGATCGGCTTTTCTCCGGACAAGATGCTGCAGGGCCGGCTTTTTTCGTACGGAGACGCCCAGCGCTACCGTCTGGGGGTCAACCACCACCTTATCCCGGTGAACGCCCCGCGCTGCCCCGTTCACAGCTACCACCGGGACGGCCAGATGCGGACCGACGGCAACTACGGCGGAACCCTGGGGTACGAGCCCAACAGCTACGGCGAGTGGAAGGAACAGCCGGAGTTCAAGGAACCGCCGCTCCGGATCGACGGCGACGCGGACCACTTCAGCCACCGGGAGGACGACGACGATTACTACTCCCAGCCGGGAGCCCTCTTCAACCTGATGAAACCGGACGAAAAACAGCGCCTGTTCGAGAACACCGCCCGGGCCATGGGCGACGCCCCCCGGGAAATCAAGATCCGGCACATCGGCAACTGCCTGAAGGCGGACAAGGCCTACGGCAAGGGAGTGGCGGACGCCTTGGGGATTCCCCCCGGCGAAGTGAAGTAAACCGATTTTCGAATGACGAAGGAGGGGGCGGTTTTCCGCCCCCTTTATTATTGCAGGCTGCCGCTCACACACTCCGCCTGGTTACGGAACCGTTATCTCATTCTGGTTCAGGTCCACGGAAGTCGTCGTGAGCAGCCTGCCGGTGACCTTGGCGCCGCCGCCCAGAATTATCGGAGACTGCGACAATACGATCCCCGCAAATACCGGGGTATTGATATTCACCGTGCCTCCTGAGACTTGCCAGAAGACGTTCGCGGGGGAAACGCCCCCGCTTAGCTGTATCTCGCCCTGCGCCGAGAGCCCGCCGTTTATCTGGAAGATAAAGACGTCGCCGGGTCCGCCCTGCAATATGACGGGGGTGTTGATCGTAACCGACGTATTCCACCTGTAAACGCCCGGCGCGAGGGTCCTGTCGGAGATGTCCCCGAAGAAGTAATCGACGAAATTCGGCGTCCTTCCCGCGGCGTCAAAGTACGCGGTGGTGAGGTCGTTTACCGCCTGGGAGAGCATGGTCGGGGTGGGCTCCGCGTAGTCGGCCGCGTGGACCTGTCCGGTCACTTCTGGGGAAGTCGAAAATTGACCCAAGCCGTCCAATGACAGGGAGAAGCCGGTGATGCTTTCTGCCCATGCGGGAGAAATTCCGATATTGCCGGAGATGTTCGATGTGGGAATGTTGTTTATCCCGACCCCGGCGAGAATCGTGTAGGTGCCGGCCGTACCCAGGCCGACGGGCGTCGTCAGAGCCGTCTCCGTCGTAAAGCTCCATGTATAGTCGGCCGGCATCATGTTGCCCGCGATGTCCGTGACTCCGGCCGTGATCCGCGCGGTCATCGGGTGGCCGGGCGGCATCCAGGGATTGGGCAGGAAGGTCGCCGCATCGACGCCGGTCATGATCACAGTCCCGGCGATCGGCGTTCCGATGTAGTTGCTTACCACGAGGAATGTCGAAACGGAGATACTCGCCGGGTCCACCGGTTCGGTGAAGGTGGCCGTTATGGAACCATCTACGGGCACTCCGGTCGCGCCGTTGAAAGGTACTGTGGAAAGGACGGCGGGCGACGTGTTGTCCACGGTGAAGGCCGTCCCGTCGGCGCCGGCGGCGAGGTTGCCGGCGAGATCGCTCGCGGTCCCCGCCGGAATGGAAATCCACGCGGAGCCGTCTCCGGAAAACGCGGTGACGCTTACCGTGTATGCGGAACCGCTTCCCGACACGGTGGGCCCGGACACCACGGCAGTTCCGCCAACGGTGAGGATGACATTCATCGGATCAAGTGTAACTGTGTCGGCGCCGGTGTACGTGACCGTGCAGGTCACCACCGTGCCTGATTTGGCGTACATGCGGTCCGGCGGGCCGATCGTGACGAACGGCGCGGTGAGGTCCAGGACGACGCCGGAGGGGGGGGAGGAGGCGCCCGTATTGCCCGCGGCGTCCTGCGCGCTGATATACAGGGAAACAGTCCCTTCGGCGTCGCCGGCGGTGAAGGTATAGACCGCGTTATAGTTCGGGAACGTTCCCGTAACTGTCGCCGCCGTTCCCCCGACGGTGACCCACGGGATTCCCGCGACGCCGGAGCCCGCATCGGTGACGGTGAAGGGCACAGTCACAGTGTCGCCGGCCCGCGCCCAGCCGGGGCTCGGGTTGGAGGTGGAAATCGTACCGATCGATATGGCGGGCGGGGTGGAGTCCACTACGAAGGTCGCGGAAGGAAAAGACGCGAGGCTGGGGTTCCCCGCCGCGTCGCTCATCGCGCCGGACGAAATTGTTATGCCCAGTGTGCCGTCGCCCGATACACCGCCGACCGTGACGACGGGATTCGCGGTTGTGCCGCCGGAAACCGATACGGTCCCGCCGGCGCTTCCCGTTTTGTTCAGAATGACGAAGGACGGATCCAGACCGTAGGTCCCCGCCTCGTTGTACGACACGGTGAAGGATACGCCTCCCATCGCGCCGGCGAGGGGCGCGGAGGGGGCCGAGATCGTCACCGTCGGCGGTGTCGTGTCCGGGGCGGCTGATGTCGTGAAGGTCCAGGAATAGGCGCTTCCCAGGATATTGCCCGCGAGGTCGGCCGCCGTCGCGGCGACGGTCGCGGTGCACAGGGTGCCAGCCGGGAGGTCGGAAGCGGGATCGAAGACGGCGGTGTTTCCGGTGCAGCTCACCGAGCCGGGAATCGGCGTGGCTCCCGGACCCGTCAATGTGAAGGTCGAGGTCGTTATCGAGGCCGGGTCCATGGGCTCGCTGAAAACGGCGCTTACCGAGGCGGTGATGGGGACCCCCGAGGCGCCGTCCGGGGGCAGGGTGGAAAGGACCCGGGGACCGGAGACGGCCGGTATGTCCGGGCCGGCGACGGGTTCGTAGCAGCCCGAGGCCAAAGCGAGCACGATCAAAGCCGCGAAAACCGCGGCGGCGAACCCGGCGCTTTTCATTTTCATTCACCCGACTCCTTCACACTGTCGCGGCGCGGAATCCTTCTCCATAGGCAAAGCAGCATGCGGGTGCAGGGAGTGGATGGGAAAATTTTAGCTCCCCGGCCGGGGTTTGTCAAACACTTATTCTTCGTGCGACCCCGCGGGTTCCGCCGCATTGACTTTACCGGCCGTAAACGGTACAAATGCTTTCCATGATAAGCGCGGAAAACATCAGTCTCTCCTTCGGGAACAGATTTCTGTTCAAGGACGTCAACATAAAATTCACCCCCGGCAACTGCTACGGCATCATCGGCGCCAACGGTTCCGGGAAGTCCACGTTCCTGAAAATTCTCGCCGGCGAGCTCGAGCCGGACACCGGCACGGTGGTGGTAACCCCCGGCGAGCGGGTCGCCGTGCTCCGGCAGGACCAGTTTGCCTTCGACGCCTTTTCGGTCATGCACACGGTCATCATGGGACACCGGAAGCTCTACGACACGATGATCGAAAAGGACGCCATCTATCAGAAGGAGGACTTCTCCGAGGCGGACGGCATCCGGGCTTCGGAACTGGAGGCCGAGTTCGCCGAGATGGGGGGATGGGAGGCCGAATCCAAGGCCGCGGTCATTCTGAGCGGCCTGGGTCTGCCGGAGGACCTCCACGAAAAGGGGATGGCCGACCTCGAAACCAACCAGAAGGTCCGCGTGCTGCTCGCCCAGGCCCTCTTCGGCGAGCCGGACATCCTGATCCTGGACGAGCCGACCAACAATCTGGACCTGGAATCCATCGCGTGGCTCGAAGGCTTTCTGTCGGATTTCGCGAACACCGTCATCGTCGTGTCCCACGACCGGCACTTCCTGAACAGGATATGCACCCACACGGCGGACATCGACTACGGCAAGATAACCCTCTACGTGGGAAACTACGATTTCTGGTACCATGCGGTCCAGCTTGTCCAGAAGCAGGCGCGGGACGACAAGAAGAGGAGGGAGGACAAGATCGCGGAACTGCGGGAGTTCATCCAGCGCTTCAGCGCCAACGCGGCGAAGTCCCGGCAGGCCACGTCCCGCAAGAAGCTCATCGACAAGCTGACGATAGACGACCTGAAGCCGTCGTCCCGCAAGTTCCCCTACGTCAACTTCAAGCCGAACCGGGAGTCGGGACGTAACATCCTCGACATCGAAGGCCTTTCGATGAGCGTCGACGGCGAAAAACTGTTTTCGAATTTCAACCTGAACGTCCGCAAGGGCGACAAGATCGCCTTCGTCGGGCCCTTCCATCAGGCCAAGACGGTCCTGTTCCGCATCCTTGCCGGCGAACTCGAACCGGACGCGGGGTCCTTCGTCTGGGGCGCCACCATCTCACCCGCGTACTTTCCGAAGGACAACGCGGCCTACTTCGAGTCGGACATGAGCCTTATCGACTGGCTGCGCCAGTACACGGACCTTCAGGAGGAGGCCGTCGTCCGGGGCTTTCTGGGGCGCATGCTGTTTTCCGGCGACGAGACCCTGAAAAAAGTGAGGGTCCTTTCCGGCGGGGAGAAGGTCCGATGCATGCTGTCCCGGATGATGCTTTCCGGCGCAAACGCGCTGATCCTGGACGAGCCCACGAACCATCTGGACCTGGAGGCGATCACGGCCCTCAACGACGGCCTGGTCGATTTCCCCGAAACGGTGCTCTTCAATTCCCACGACCATCAGTTCGTCGACACCGTGGCCAACAGGATCGTCGAGTTCACCCCCGGCGGCGTCATCGACCGGGAAATGCGCTTCGACGATTACCTTGCCAGCGAGGACGTGCAGGCGCTGCGGGACGGGCTGTACCACGGCCACCTGCGGCTGGTCATTTAGACAGATAGATCGTCTTGCTCGGGAACGCGAATTCGATGCCTTCCGCTTTGAAGCGCGAGAGAATCTCCATGTTCAGGTTTTCGCTGAATGCCATGAAGTCCCAGTACGCCGGCGGGTGGTACCAGTAGATCACCAGGATGTTCAGACTGAAGTCCTTGAATTCGTTGAAGACAACCCGGGGCGGAAACTCCGGATCCATCCCCTCGTGGTTTTCCAGGAGTTCCCGGATGATCTCCATGGCCCGCCGCATCTTCTCCGGCGTTGTCGAATATGTCAGGCCGATGTTCATGGTCCGCCGGATGTGCGGGCGCTTGCCGATGTTGAGCAGGGTCTTGTTGGCCAGTTCCGCGTTCGGGATGGTCACCAGGTGGCCTTCCAGGGTCCGTATCCGGGTGGAGCGGAAGCCGACCTCCGCGACGTTCCCGTCATGGCCGTCCACGACGATCCTGTCCCCCAGCTCGAATGGCTTGTCGGAGAAGATCACCAGACTGCCGAAAAGGTTTTTCAGCGTGTCCTGGGCGGCAAGAGCGACGGCCAGGCCCCCGACGCCGAGGCCCGCCAGCAGGGACGTCACGGGCTTGTCGCTCAGCGTCGTGGCCAGCTGAAGCAGGCCGAGAACGACGATGGTGACCCGCAGACTCTTGCGGACCAGGGGGATCATCATGTCGTTCATCCGGCTTTCCGAACCGGAGGCGATCCTGGCCAGGGCTTTCTCGGCCACGGCCACCATCCGGTAGGCTATCCAGGTAATCGAAATGATGAACAGGGCCGACAGCGCGGAGCCGGCGGCGCCCGAGACGGCCGGTCCCATTTTGAGAAAACCCAGCCCGATCCGGGCGCCGATGGTGAAAATCAGGAATCCCAGGGACGCCGCAGCGGCTTCGAACGCCGCCGCGATGACGACGCGTCCGTCGGACTCGAGTCTGCCCGCGCTTTTCCGGAGAACGATGCCGGCTATCTTGCCGGCCAGAAGGGCGGCCAGGATGGAAACGAAAAACAGCAGGATTCGCCATGCCTGATTGTTCGCCAGAGACGTTGTCTTGAGCCAGTTCAGTGTGTCCATGTTTTCCGATGATAGGGGATACGCCGGATACGGTCAACCCGAACGACCGCTCGTATACGCGCACCTGACCGATCTGGTACAATGAAGAATGAATCGATTCGAAACGCTCGGCCTCTCGGAGGCTTCGCTGGACGCGCTGAGGCGCAAAGGGTTCGAGGAACCCACCGGGATCCAGGAAAAAATCATACCCCTGGTTCTTTCCGGCGACCGCGACATCATAGGCCGTGCGCGGACCGGGACCGGCAAAACGGCGGCCTTCGGACTGCCCATCCTGGAAAAGACCGGGTCCGGAGCGAAGGGGGTCAAGACCCTCGTCCTGACGCCGACCCGGGAGCTGGCGGTGCAGGTCGCGGAGGAACTCAACTCCCTGAAGGGCGGACGCCGGCTTTCCATCCTTCCCGTCTACGGCGGACAGGCCATCGGCCCGCAGATCGCCAGGCTCCGCGCGGGGGCGGACATCGTCGTCGGCACGCCGGGACGGATAATCGACCACCTGGAACGGAAAACGCTCGACCTTGGCGGCCTGTCGTTCCTCGTCCTCGACGAGGCGGATGAAATGCTGAACATGGGATTCATCGACGAGGTGAAGCGCATTCTCGAGTCCGCCGGCCCGAACCGGCGGACCCTCCTTTTTTCCGCCACCATGCCGGAGCCGATAAGGCGGGTTGCGGAAACCTACATGGGAGAATACGAGATGGTGGTGGACGAAAAGGAGGAGGACTCGGCCGAGCTGACGGACCAG
>CAZGUL010000039.1:0-12552 GCA_964529055.1 uncultured Spirochaetaceae bacterium | reverse complement strand
TATTCGCTGGTCTTCAATTCCGGATCGGCGGTGGTCTGCCTGCTCATTTTCATCGTCTACCTGAACAACGGGCCCCAGCCTTCGTCGTTCCGGGTCAAGCTCATCGGGATCCCGCTGGCCGTCGTGATGGTCGCGTCCGG
This sequence comes from uncultured Spirochaetaceae bacterium, assembly GCA_964529055.1. Classification (GTDB taxonomy): domain Bacteria; phylum Spirochaetota; class Spirochaetia; order DTKZ01; family DTKZ01; genus JAKQWJ01. The sequence goes on along the minus strand of CAZGUL010000039.1, from coordinate 12,412 downwards.
CCTGCTCGCCGGCGTCATGGTTCCCCGGTACATCGCCGCCCTGTCTGAGCGGTACCGGAGCGAAGCGGCCCTCGCGGCGGCGGCCGGTGAGGGCGCCGCCGGCGGAGGAGGAAACGGTTTCGCCGCGGGCGCGTCCGGCGGAGGCGCCGCCTATGTGATGTCCGCGGGTCCGGGTCCCGGAGTTTTTTTCCGCCTCGCGCCGGACGTGGACCCGGACACCGCGGCCCGGATTTCCGGAACGCCGGCCTCCGAAGGACTCCTCCGGGGGGCCGGGGGGCCGGAGCCGCGTTTTCTCCACGTGGATGTCCGGGACCCGTCCACCTTTTTTTTCCAGTACGAGTTTGGAGGCGGGTTCGGCGGCGGGGCCCGCCGGGTCCTCGCGGGATTCCGGTACCGGGATTACCGCCGGGCGGTCCACGGATTCGCCTCGGTGTTCGCCGCCGGGGCTCTCGCGGTGACGCTCTTCGTCGTTTTCGGTTTTCCCCTCATTTACCGGCGGAACCTGTTCGCGCCCCTGCGACGGCTCCTGGACGGTGTGCGGCAGGTGGAAACCGGGAATTATCGGGAGACCCTCCCGGTGGAATCGGGCGACGAGATCGGCATGCTCGCCCGGGGGTACAACCGGATGGCCGAAGCCCTGCGGGGGGCGGAAGGCAGCTTCAAGGCGCTGGCGGAAAACGCGAACGACGCGATCCTGATCCACGCGAAAAGCGGCAGGATCGTCTACGCCAACGCCCGGGGGGCGGGACTGACCGGGTACGCCGCGGCGGAGCTGCGGCGGCTCACCATGCGGGACCTTTTTCCCGCCGGGGGTTTTCCCGGCCCGGCCGCGGAATCCCCGCCGGACGGGCGGGAAGGGGCGGCGCGCTGCCGGGAAACCGTGGTCATCGCCCGCGGCGGACTGCGGGTTCCCGTGGAGGTCTCCGCGGCGGCGACATCCTGGCACGGAAGGAAATGCGAGGTCCTCGTCGTCAGGGATATGACGGAAAGAAAGCAGGCGGAGGAAAAACTCCGCGCCCAGGAAATGCGGCTCCTGCAGGCGGACAAGCTCGCGTCCCTGGGGGCCGCGGCGGCGGAAACGGCCCACGAGATCGGCAACCCGAACCAGGTCGTCGCCCTGAACGCCCGACTCCTTGAAGACGGGCTCAGGCAGCTTTTCACTCTGGCGGAAACCTCCCCCGAGCTGGACGACGGCCTCCGGATCGGCGGCATGCCGTTCGGCGAATTCCGGAAGGCCGCGGAGTCCGCGGTGGGCGAAATCGCTGACAGCGCCCGCAGAATCGGCCGCATCGTCGGGGAACTCCGGGCCTCCGTCCGGGGAGGACCGGAGGCGAAAAGGGCCCCCACGGACATCAACGAAGTCGTCCGCACGGTGGCGAAGCTTTCCCGTCACATCATCGGACGGACGACCGACCGATTCGCTCTGGACCTGGAGGATGACCTGCCGCCCGTCGAGGCGGACGGGATGCAGCTCGAGCAGGTGGTCCTGAACCTCCTGCGGAACGCCTGCCAGTCACTGCCGGACCGCGGCCGGGAAGTGAGGATCCGAACGAGCGGGGACGGCGGGACCGTGAGCATTCAGGTCACAGACCGGGGCAGGGGCATTTCCCCGGAAAATCTGGAGCGCATGACCCGCGCCTTTTTCACGACACGGCGGGAGGAAGGCGGCACCGGGCTGGGCCTGTCCATAGCCCGGAGGATCGTCAAAAACCACGGGGGAACGCTACGGATCACCTCCCGCCCCGGGGAGGGAACGACGGCGGAGGTCGTCCTCCCCGCCGCCGGCGCCAGGTGAGGAGCCGGACGGCGAAGAACGCCGCGGTGACGACGCCGCAGACCAGGGGAAACCAGTCGCCCCAGCGGGTGTAGAGGGTCAGGGTCTTTTCCGGCAGGGGAACCCGCGCCGCGAGAAAACCGGGAGTGTACGGCGCCGGCGATCCGGGCTGTATCCAGCCGGCGGAGTCGGCGTAAACCGTGTACCCCGAGGCGGTGCAGCGGAGGACGGGACGCCTGTTTTCGACGGCCCGGAAAATAGCGAATATCCCGTGCTGGATGCCCTCCACCGGCGAGAGGGACCAGTAGTCGTTTCCCAGGTTCATGATGATGTCGGCGTCCCGGAGCACGAACCGGCGGACGTGATCGGGAAAAACATCCTCGAAACATATGGGGGCCGCGAACCGCATTTTCCCGTGCGGGAAAACGAGCCGGTTCCGGCCGACCCCCCAGTGGGAGATTTCGTAGCTTTCGAAGAGTTTATAGAGGGCGGAGAACTTTTCCCTGTCCAGCGGGAAGTATTCCGAAAACGGCACCAGGTGCATCTTGTGGTAAAAATCCGAAAGCCGTCCGTCCGGTCCCACCAGGACCGCCGAATTGTAGTTCACCCGCTCTTCCCCGCCGTCCTTTCCGGCGACCATCTCGTGGTCCAGCGTTCCTGTCAGGATGCTGGAACCCAGCTTCCGCTGATAGGCGAAAAGGTCCGCCGCGACGCGTCCCCAGTACGAGTCCGCGTTCTCCGCGGCGGTCCACCAGCGCATGTCCACCTCGAACTCGCCTTCCGGCCAGACCACCATGTCGGGTTTTTCGGGAAGGGACGCGACGGCCGCATCGGTGAGGGCCCTGAGCTCCCGGATGTTGTCCTCCAGGACATATTTCCGCGCGTCGAAGTTCGGCTGGATCAGAACGATCGACACGGACGGAACGGCGGGATCGCCGTACAGTTTTTCCCGCGTCGCGCGGAGGGCGAAGGACCCCGCCATCAGCCAGACGGCCAGCGCCGCCGCGGTGAACTCCACCGGAAAAAGAAATTCCCGCAGGGACTTCCGCTCCCCGCCGTCGCCCGTGCCCGCCAGGACCTGGGCCAGGGCGGCGTTGCAGAGGACGACCGCGAACCCCAGACCCCAGACCCCGGTCACCGACGCCGCCTGGATGAAGGGGAGGAATTTGTACTGGGATGTGCCGATGAGGCCCCAGGGATAACCGAGAAAACCGACCGACCTGAGGTAGTCGAACAGGGTCCACGCGGCGGCGATGAAGAAGAACCCCCATTTTCCGCCCGTCCGCCGGACCGGAACGAGGACCAGCATGAAGAGAAGGTATTCGACGGCGAACACCACGGTTATCATGTGAAGGGTGACGTAATCGTAGGTCCCGTGCCAGAAGTTGATGAGAAGCGCCTGGAGGGTGCCGAAGAAGACGCCGTAGAAGACCGCCATCCCGGGCCGCGCGGTCCCGAGAACGACGAGGAGCGGGACCAGGGCGAACCACGCCAGGATGCCGAAGCCGTCCAGCGAAACGAAGGAGGGGAAGGACAGGGCGAACAGGAAGGCCGAAACCGCCGTCCAGGGGAAGGCCCACCGCGCGAAGGAGCGGAGGAAGCGGCAGCCCGCCGGTTTCGCGCCGTTTTCCCGCGGGGACGCAAGGCGGCGCCATGCGTAAAACGCGATGACGACGGTCATCACGGGGCCGAAGCGCAGAAGGGCGTAGAGCTGTTCCTGGGCGGTGCTGCCGGCGAGCTGGATGCCGCCGCCCATGGCGATGTAGCGCTGGACGTAATCCATGTTCGCGCTTTTCGCGTAGATGAAGGCGAAGATGAAGAGGACCGCCGCCGTTCCGAGAATGATTTCCGCCAGGGCCTCCGGGTCCTTTCCGGCGAGTGCGCGAAGGCCGAAAATCATCTGCAGGCCCAGCAGGGCGAAAACGATGAAATCCGTGAGGCCGAAACCCTTCGTTTTCACCGCCAGCTCCCCCCCGATGTCCAGCGGTTTTCCGTCCATGCCGGTTTTCCGGAGAAGCTCGTCCAGGCCCGGTGAACCGAAGTTCCCCGAGCGGATCGTCTCCCCGTCCCTGGTGTCGCGGATCCGGACATACAGTCCGCACCAGCCTTCGGAGAGATAGAGGTTCGCGGTGCCGAACCGCTCCAGCCCCAGGCCCCGGGCCGCATCGAGGGCGCTCTTTTCGTCCCTCGGGGAAAGCTTCGCCGTGTCGAAATCGGGGTTTCTTCTGACCGAGTCGTTCAGCATGAATGTCCTGCTCACGATGGAATAGGAGTTGGCCAGCGCGATTTCCCGTTCCAGGAAAGCCTCGACCCGGGCGGAGTCTTTTTCCGGAACCCCCTCGGCGATGGGCGGGAACATCATCAGGGACGGTTTCCGGATGAACGCGATGGGACCGTAAAAACAGAGCGCCAGTTCCGCGAAAGCGACGAGGAGGGCCGCGACGCCGAATCCCCGCAGGGCAGCCGGGGCGCCCTCGTTTCGGTTTTTTATCCGCAAGGCCGGTTTTTTCATGACCGTATCCTCCCTGCAGATATCAATGCAAGAGCCGTGCCTTCCTCGAGAAGAATGCAAATCTATCTGATGCAATGAATAAGAATGCGGCGGCGTTGAAGCGTCCCGTCAACTTTCGTCGCTAATGGGACAAAAGTTGACGAAATTCAGCCGCCTGCGGAAGGGTCAGCGGAGGAAACCGGAATACCAGGCCGCCTCGACGGCCCACCTGACCGTGGTGTAATGGTCGAACAGGTCGTTGCGAAAACCCTCATTGGTTTCGCTGCTGTAAAGATGAATTTCGGGAATGCAGGAGACGCCGAGCCGGAAGGCGGGCGAGTCGAGAATGTGGAGGCCCGCCCCGGCGTCCGCTAGAAAACCTGGCCGATGCTTATGCCGAAGTAGGGCAGGGTCAGAAACAGGTCGTCATCGTCGTCGTCGTCGCCGGAAACCATGTGCTGGTACACGGCACCGAGCTCGATCTGAATCCGGTTCTGGTTCCGCCGGCCGAAGATGTTGTTGTAGCCCAACCCGCCGCGGACCTGCATGATGCCGCCGTCGAGCCAGTCCGAGCTCCCGCCGCCGGAGTATCCCGCTGTGAGGTAGCTCACCCCCGCGTTGAGGTACATGGTGCCGTCAAGTTCGCTGAAGTACAGCCGGATGAAGCCGCCCGGATTCACCGACCAGACGACCCCGCCGCCGGCGCCGAAGAAGAACCCGTTCAGCATGCCGCCGATTCCGATGGACTGGCTGGGGAAAAATTCGAGGCTTACGCCGATGGGCGCGAACAGGGAATACCCGATGTTGAAGGTGAAACTGCCGGACGGGTCCGGCGTATCCGGGCTCTGCTGGGCGAACGCCGCCCCTCCCGCGACGGCCAGGACCAGAAAAAGGACCGATATTTTTTTCATTTTTTCCTCCTTGATTCCGCATATCCGCCGCGCCGCAGGCCGCGGGCCTTCATTTATAACTATTGCACACCCGCGGCTGTCTGGCAAATTTCCCCGCCGTTTTTTTTTCGCCCGGCGCCGTCACTTCCCGTACAGCGGGCCGTAGGCCGCGCAGGCCCGGTAGTCGGAACCCTCCGGGTCCATCCCGAAGGCGCTCCAGGCGCTGGGGCGGAAGAGCGTGTCCTCCGGCAGGTTGTGCATGCACACGGGAATTCGCAGGATCGATGCCAGCGTGACCAGGTCCGCGCCTATGTGGCCGCAGCTTATGGCGCCGTGGTTTGCCCCCCAGTTCGCCATGACGGAGTACACGTCCGCGAACCTGCCCTTCCCGGTGAGGCGCGGCGCGAACCACGTCGTCGGCCACGACGGGTCGGTGCGCCTGTCCAGTGTTTCGTGCACCACGGAGTCCAGGTCCACCGTCCAGCCTTCGGCGATCTGCAGGGCCGGGCCGAGCCCCTTCACGATGTTGATCCTGCACATCGTGACGGGCATGCCGCCCGCGGTCAGGAAGTCCGTGGAGAAGCCGCCGCCCCGCATGTAGTCCAGGTTCGCCGGCGGGAAGAGCGCCGCGTCCAGGCAGGCCCCCGCGTCCTCCGGCGTCACCTCCCACCAGGGCTTGATCGCCGGCTTCCCGTCCCGGGTCATCCGGCCCGTTCCGTCCAGGCAGGTGGAGCCGGAGTTGATCAGGTGGATCAGGCCGTTCCCGCCCAGGCCCGTCAGCGTTTTTCCCGTTACGCGTTTTACGGCCTCGGGGCTCCAGTAGGTCCTGACGTCGGAGAATATCTGGGCCGTCCCGGTGAGAAGGTGCCCGAACAGCATCGAGACCCCGTTCAGGCTGTCGTTCTCGGTGGCGAGGATGTAGGGCTGGCGGATGCCGTTCCAGTCGAACGACGAATTGAGGAGCGTCTCGGTGAAGTCCCCGTCCGGGAAATGGTCGGTCCACTGCCTCTGGCCCTGGAAGCCGCCCGCGAGGGCGTTGTGTCCCAGGGCCTCCTCGCCGAAGCCCAGCCCGGCGAGCCTCGGATTGCCAACGAGAAGGTCCCGGGCTATAAGGGTCATCTTGACGACGAATTCCCAGTCCCTGTCGAGCCGGGCCCGGGAATGTTTTTTGGCCGGGTCGTTGAGGTCCCGCCCCTCCCGGCAGTTCTTCCGGGTCCAGGCCAGCGCGAGTTTGTACTCTTCCGGATCGAAGATGCCCTCCTCGATCCGCCGGACGAACTCGGAGGTGTCCACGTATTCGTTCCGCATTCCCAGCCGGTTCTGGAAGAAACCTTCCTGGACGATGCTGCCGGCGATTCCCATGGACACCGATCCCATGGACAGATAGGACTTGCCCTTCATGTACGCCGCCGCGAGACCCGCCCGGGCGAAGCGCAGGATCTTCTCCGCCGCGTCAGGCGGGATTTTCGCGTCATCCGAGTCCTGCACGTCCCGGCCGTAGATGCCGAAGGCGGGCAGGCCCTTCTGGTTGTGGGCCGCCAGCACCGCCGCGAGGTAGACCGCCCCCGGCCGCTCGGTGCCGTTGAAGCCCCAGACGGCCTTCGGCACCAGGGGGTCCATGTCCATGGTTTCCGATCCGTAGCACCAGCACGGCGACACGGACAGCGAGACACCCACCCCCTGCCGGGAAAATTTATCCGCGCAGTCCGCGGCCTCCGCGGCGCCGCCGATTGTCCTGTCGGCGACGACGCACTCCACCGGCAGGCCGTCCGGGTGGCGGAGATTCGCCTTCAGGAGTCGCGCGGCAGCACGCGCCATGTCCATGGTCTTCTTTTCCAGGGACTCCCTTATTCCGCCGAGCCGGCCGTCGATGACGGGCCTGATGCCGATCTTCGGCAGCGAGCCCCGCAGCCTCTCCCGGGGAGGGAGAACTTTCAGATTCGTCACGTCCGCCATGGGTTCCTCCTATGCGCCGCGGAACACTTTTTTTATTAAGCCCTCCAGGATGTCCGCCAGGTCCGGCCGGCCGATTTCCTCCAGGTCGTAATGCACCCGGGTCGAGGGCCGGCGGATCGTGATGATCCTCGCCAGGTCCACCGGCGTGCCGACGACGACGGCGTCGCTGTCGGTCCGGGCTATCGTGGCCTCCAGGTCCCGGAGCTGCGCGGCCCCGTAACCCATGGCGGGAAGCAGCGCCCCGATGCGGGGGTACGCGGCGAAGGTCTCCTTCAGGCTGCCCGCGAGAAACGGCCGGGGGTCGACGATTTCCGCCGCCTCGAACCGCCGCGCCGCGACCGTCCCCGCGCCGATGGGCATTTCCCCGTGGGTGACCGTCGGACCGTCCTCCACGACCAGGACCCGCCTGCCCCGGATGACCCGGGGATCGTCCACCCGGATCGGCGACGCCGCCTCGACGACGACGGCGCGGGGGGCGGCCTTCGCGATGTTGGCCTTCAGGATTTTCACCGCCCCGGGTGGGGCGCTGTCCATCTTGTTGATCACCACCGCGTCGGCGATCCGCAAGGTCACCTCGCCGGGATAGTAGGAAAGCTCGTGGCCCGCCCGATGGGGGTCCGTCACCGTGATCATCAGGTCGGGCCGGAAGAAAGGAAAGTCGTTGTTGCCCCCGTCCCAGACGATGACGTCGCAGCCCGCCGGATCGTTTTCGGCCGCCCGGAGGACCGCCTCGTAGTCGACCCCCGCGTAAATGACGTTTCCCCGGGCGACATGGGGTTCGTACTCCTCCATTTCCTCGATGGTGCAGCCGTGAAGGGCGAAGTCCCGGATGTCCGCGAAGCGCTGGACCCTCTGGCGCGCCAGGTCCCCGTACGGCATGGGGTGGCGGACCGCGACGACCCTGAGCCCCCGGGACATCAGCAGCTCGATGACGCGCCGGGACGTCTGGCTCTTGCCGCAGCCGGTCCTGACGGCGCCGACCGCAATCACCGGCTTCGCGCTTTTCAGCATCGTCGCCTCCGGGGCGAGAAGGGTGAAGTCCGCGCCGGCGGCGTTGGCAACGGCGCTTACGGCCATGACCCTGGCGTAGGGAACGTCGCTGTAGGAGAAGACGCATTCACGGGCGCCGGACTCCCGGATCAGCCGGGGCAGCTCCTCCTCCGGATGGATAGGGATTCCGTCGGGATAGGCGGGACCGGCGAGTTCGGCGGGGTAGCGCCGGCCGGCGATGTCGGGTATCTGCGCGGCGGTGAAGGCCGCCACATGGCAGGCCCCGTTCCCCCGGTAGAGGGTGTTGAAGTTGTGAAAATCCCTGCCGGCCGCGCCGACGATGATGATGCCGCGTTTCGCCATGGTTCGCTCCCGGTTCCGGACGAGTATACCACATCCGGCGTTTCTTGACACCGCGGGGGGCCTCCTTCATAATGAAAACATGAACGACATCCTGCCGACCGTGGCGGTCGTCCTGCTTGTCATCGGCGTGGTGCTGATGTTCATCTTCTTTTTCACCCGGAAGTCCGGGGAGGGAAGGAAGTTAAAAGGCCGGGACCGGAGTTTCATAGTCCGGGAAGCGAACCGCAAGCTTGCCCAGAACCCGAAGGACAGGGAGGCCCTGCTCGCCCTTGCCGACATGTACTACTGCGAGGAAGCCTGGGACAAGGCGATGAGGTCCTACCAGGTCCTGATGGACCTCTGCGCCGCGGATCCCATGATCAACGAATTCGAGGTCACCCTCCGGTACGCGGTCTCCGCGATGAAGCTGAAGAATTTCGAGGAAGCCCACAAGGCTTTCATCCTGGCCCGGACCGCGGAGCCCGAGTCCTTCGAGGTCAACTACAACCTGGGGTATCTGGAGTACAAGCTGAAGAACTACGAAAAAGCCTCCGTCCTTTTGAGGCACGCCATGGCGAAGCAGCCGGAGCATGTGGAAACCTGGAAATACCTGGGCCACTCGCTCTACAAGCTCGGCAAGGCGAAGGAGGCTCTCGTCCTGCTGAGAAAGGTTTTCGACAACCAGCCGGACGACAAGGAGTCCCTATTCGTCGTGGGGCAGTGTTACTCGGAGATCGGCATGTTCGACCAGGCTGTCCGGGTGTTCACGCACCTCCGGCCCGATCCGGTCCTGGGTCCGCAGGCGGCCCTGATGGCGGGCCTCATCAATCTGAAAACCCGGCAGTACGACAAGGCCATCATGGACCTGGAAATCGGCCTGCGCCACAAGGAAATTCCCGCCGAGATTCTTCTGGAAATGAAATACCGGCTCGCGTCGGCCTACTCGGCGAAGCAGGAAATCGCCAGGGCTCTGCAGCTTCTCGTGGAAATCAAGTCCGTGAACCCGTCCTACAAGGACGTGGAAAGCCAGATCTCCCGCTACCGGGAGCTGGCGGGCAACAAGAACCTGCAGACCTTTCTCATTTCGCCCCCGTCGGATTTCGTCACCCTGTGCCGCAAGATAGCGACGTCCTTCATCCCCGGGGCGAAAACCAAGATCATCGACATCTCCGTGCAGACCAGCGATTACGCGGACATCCTCGCGGAGGTGGAAACCGCGAAATGGCAGGACGTCATCCTGTTCCGCTTCATCCGCACCACCGGCAAGGTGGGGGAGCTGACCCTCCGGGACTTTCAGGCCCGGCTGAAGGAGGCGAAGGCGGGGCGGGGCTTCTGCTTCGCCGCGGGTGAATACACCGAGGAGGCCGTCCGCTTCGTCGAGGCCCGCCTGATCGACCTCATCGACAAATCCAAGCTGCTCAAGATCCTGGCGTCGGCGGGATAGACAGCCACACCAGGTGGCGCGGTTCGTCCAGGAACGGCACGGAAACCTCTTCGATCCGGGACCGGAATCCCAGGGCTTCCGCCGCCGCGGTTTCCTCCCCGATTTTCTCCCGGCGCCCCTTGTAGGCCGCGATCTTTCCGCCGGGAGCGAGAATCGCCGCGAGGCGGCGCAGTATCCGGCGGTCCAGGGGCCGGAAGGCCCGGAACGTGACGATGTCGAAAGCATCACGAACAAGCTCCAGTTCCCCCTCGAAGACCCGGACGTTGGCGAGGCCCATCAGCGCCGCCGCGGACCGGAGGAAGGCGCAGCGCTTCCGCGACGGCTCCACCAGGGTAAAGCTCGTCTCCGGCATGTAAACGGCCAGCGGTATGCCGGGAAACCCCGCGCCGGAACCGATGTCCGCCAGACGCCGCGGGTGTTCGGCCGAGATCGGCCCCGTTCCCGCCAGGCTGTCCAGCACGTGGCGGACCACCAGGTCCCGGCCGTCCGCGCCGACCAGGCCGAAGAGGGAATTCCACTTTTCCAGTTCCCGCAGGTACAGGTCGAATCTGCGGAGCGTGTCGTCCTCCGCCGGGAGCCCCAGGAGCCCGATCCCCCGGAGCAGGGTTTCACGCGGGGTCATCGGTTTCGGCCGCCCGGGCCTTCCGTTTTCCCCGCAGGTGCAGGGTCAGAACGGCAACGTCCGAGGTCCGGACGCCGGAAATGCGCGACGCCTGTCCCACCGACAGGGGGCGGACGGCCTTGAATTTCTGGCGGGACTCGACGGAAATCCCGTCCGCCCCGTCGTAATCGAAGTCCGGGGGAATCAGCATGTCCTCCAGCTTTCTGAAACGGGCGACCTCCCGTTCCTGCCGTTTGATGTATCCTTCGTATTTTATGTCCAGTTCCGCCAGGTCCAGGAGGGCCCGCGGATTTTCCCCCAGGGCCGGCGCCAGCGCGGCTATCTCCTCCAGGCGGATTTCCGGGTCCTTCAGCGCCTGGTACAGGGTTTCGCCGATGTGACGGGCGATTTTTTCCGGCAGCCCCCCGTCGGTCCCCAGGAGGCGCCGCTCCCGGAGGATCTGTTTTATCCCGTCGCAGGCCTCGATCTTCCGCCGGAAGCGTTCCACGGCCTCCGCGGTCTGGAGCCCCGCGAGGCGGCCCTTTTCCAGCAGCCTGACGTCCGCCGTGTCGTGGCGGAGGTTGAGCCGGTACTCCGCCCGGGACGTGAACATCCGGTACGGTTCCCGGGTCCCCCGGGTGACCAGGTCGTCGACGAGGACGCCGATATAAGCCTCCGCCCTGCTGAGAACCAGGGGAGGTCCGCCCCCGACGGCCAGGGCGGCGTTGATTCCCGCCAGGAGCCCCTGGGCCGCGGCCTCCTCGTAGCCGGAAGTCCCGTTCGTCTGTCCCGCCGCGTAGAGCCCGGAAATCCGTTTCGTCTCCAGCGTGGGCAGGAGCTCCGTCGGGTCGATGTAGTCGTATTCCACCGCGTAGCCGGGGCGCATGATTTCCGCCTTTTCCAGTCCCGGAAGGGTCCGCAGGAACCGCTCCTGGACCTCCTCGGGCAGGGAGCTGGAAATGCCGTTCAGGTACATCTCCTCGGTGAGGGGCCCCTCGGGTTCGACGAAGACCTGGTGCCGTCCTCGGTCGGGAAAGCGCACCACCTTGTCCTCGATGGAGGGGCAGTAGCGCGGTCCCGTGCCGACGATCTTTCCCCCGTACAGCGGCGAGCGGTGCAGGTTCTCGCGGATGATCCGGTGGGTTTCGTCGTTGGAGTAGGTGATCCAGCAGGGCATGCTGGGCCGTTCGATCCGGTCGTGGGAAAAGGAGAACGGCACGATTTCCGGCTCACCCGGCTGCTCCTCCATCCTGCCGAAATCGAGGGAGCTCCGCCGCACCCGGGCGGGGGTGCCCGTCTTGAGCCGGCCCACCGGAAAGCCCAGGCGGCGCAGACTCTGCCCCAGTCCGACGGCGGCCGGCTCGCCGAGGCGGCCGGACGGTGCGGCGTATTCGCCGATGAAGACGACGGCTTCCATGAAGGTGCCGGTGGTGAGTACGACCTTTTCCGCGGTGAACCTCCGTCCCCGCTCGGTGACGACGCCCTCGATTTTCGCCGCGGCTGCGTCGACGATGAAGTCCGTCACCGTGTCCTGGAAAAGGGAAAGGTTCTTCTGGGTTTCCAGCGCGTTTTTCGCCAGCGCAGCGTAGAGGGCCTTGTCCGCCTGGGCCCGGGGCGCCTGCACGGCGGGCCCGCGGCTCCGGTTCAGGATCCGGAACTGGATCAGGGAGCGGTCGATGAGCCTGCCCATCTCGCCGCCCAACGCGTCGATTTCCCGGACCAGATTGCCCTTGGAAAGCCCCCCGATGGCGGGGTTGCAGGACATTCTGCCTATCGCGTCCAGACTCTGGGTTATCATGAGGGTGCGGCGGCCGATCCGCGCGGAGGCGAGGGCGGCTTCGATCCCCGCGTGCCCGCCGCCGATGACGATGACCTCGAAATCCATGGGGCCCAGTATACGAAAAAACGGCGTGGATGTCTCGGT
>CAZGUL010000038.1:0-12792 GCA_964529055.1 uncultured Spirochaetaceae bacterium | reverse complement strand
TTTCACATTGAGGACGTCGATCAGTTTCGCGTTTCCTTTCATGGCAACCTCCACTGTTCTTTTTTCCGGCCCCTGCCGGCAGCGGTTATAATAGCATGGGGAGGGAAAAGTGCGGTACTTTTTCTCCTTGACTATATATAAATAATAATATATATTAGGTAAAAATAAATACAGGAGATTTACATGAACAGAAAGAACCTGCTTGTCGGCGCGGGCGCACTCGCAGCCGGCATTATTCTCACCGCGGTCATCGGATTCTACAGCATGCCGAAGATGATGATGCTGGAGGACGCGAGTCCCCACGGATTCGACCGCACGGTCGAGCTTTTCCAGGAAAAAGTGAAGGAAGGGGGCTGGAGCGTCCTCAGCGTGATCGACATGCAGGCGACCCTGGCTAAGCACGGCCACGACGTGAAAGCCGTCAAGATTTTCGAGCTCTGCTCGTCCAAGTACTCGGCTGAAATCCTGAAGCTCGACGACGAGAGGATCGTATCCCCCCTGATGCCCTGCCGGGTCGCGATCTACGAGAAAACCGACGGCAGGACCTACATCGCCCGGATGAACTCGGAACTCATGGCGAAGCCCTTCGGCGGGGTCATCAGCGACATAATGAAAATCGCCGCCGTGGAGACCGAGGTCGTCATCGACAAGGTCCTGAAGAGCTGACGTAAACGGCGGTTCTCCAGGCGGGCGGCGATCCCGCCCCCCGCGGCACGGACCGCAAGGCGCCCGGAACCATGTCCGGGCGTTTTTTTTATTGCGAGCCCATGCCCGTATCGATTATGCTTCTCCTGAGATGATTACCAACCTGAACGGCCGCGAACCCGCAGGCAGGGGGCCCGTCCTGTACTGGATGAGCCGGGACCAGCGGGTCCGGGACAACCGGGCGCTGGAATACGCCGCCATGCGGGGGATGGAGGAAAACCGGGGCCTTGCCGTCCTGTTCTGCCTGGCGGACGGTTTTCTGGGGGCCCCGCTGCGGGCCTACGACTTCATGTTCGGCGGGCTCCGGGAAACCGCCGCCGGACTGGAGGAAATGGGCGTTCCCTTTTTTCTTCTGGAAGGTGATCCGGGGCTCCGGGTCCCGGCCTTCGCCGGCGAAACGGAGGCGTCCCTGGTGGTGACGGACTTCGATCCGCTGAAACCGAAGCGGGCCTGGACGCGGGCGGCGGCGGACCGGATGAAGGCCCCGCTTTTCGAGACCGACGCCCACAACATCGTTCCGTGCCGGGAGGTCTCGGACAAGGCGGAATTCGCCGCCCGGACCCTGAGGCCGAAGATCATGCGCCTCCTTGAGGCCCGCCTCGCGGAGAAGCCTGCGGCCGGCATCGGGGAAATCTCGCGGGCCGGCCGGGCCGCCCGGGAAAATGGTCTCCGGCCGGGGCCGGCGGACTGGGACGGCGCGCAGGGGCGGCTCGCGCCGGACTCCGTGGTGCCTGCCGTGGACTGGCTCCGCCCGGGGCCCGCGGAAGCCCGGCGGGTCCTGGATGAATTCATCCGCGGAAAACTCGAGGGATACGCGGAAAACCGGAACGACCCGAACAGGGACGCCCTGTCCAACCTGTCGCCCTACCTGCACTTCGGGCAGATTTCGGCCCGCGAGGCGGTACGTGCGGTGGTCGCGGCGGATGCGCCCGGGGAGGACCGCCGGGCCTTCATCGACGAGATCGTCGTCCGGCGCGAGCTGTCGGACAACTTCTGCCTGCACAATCCGGATTACGATTCGGCGGCGGGCTTTCCTGCATGGGCCCGGAAAACGCTGGACGCCCACCGGGGAGACCCGCGGCCCCGGCTGTACGCATTCGCGGAGCTGGAGGCTGCGGAAACCGGCGAGGACCTGTGGAACGCGGCCCAGCGCCAGCTCCTGCGGAGCGGCAAGATGCACGGGTACCTCAGGATGTACTGGGCGAAGAAAATCCTGGAATGGAGCCCGACGCCGGAGGACGCCCTCGCCGCGGCGATCCGCCTCAACGACCGGTACAGCCTGGACGGCCGGGACCCGAACGGATACGCCGGCTGCGCGTGGGCCGTCGGAGGGACCCACGACCGGCCCTGGTTCGAGAGGCCTGTTTTCGGGTCCGTCCGCTACATGAACAGGAACGGGGCGGCGAAGAAATTCGACGTCGACGCCTACGTCGCCCGGTGGTCGTGAATTTCCGTCAGTATCCCAGTCCCTTGTCCACGACGTTCAGGAGAGGCTCCCCCCGGGTGTAGCGCCTCAGGTTTTCGAGAAATTTCTCCAGGGCGAGCTCGTCGTACCGGGGGTGGAAACCCGAATAATGGGGGGTGATGATGATCCGGGGAAGGTCCCACAGCGGGGACGACGGGGGAAGGGGCTCCACGGTCGTCACGTCGAGAACCGCTCCGGCGATGACGCCGTCCCTCACGGCGGCGGCGAGCGCATCCTCGTCGACGGTCTTTCCCCGGCCGATGTTGGCGAACAGGGCCGTCCGTTTCATCGCGGCGAATTCCTCCCTGCCGACGAAACCCCGGGTGGCCGGCGTGTACGGCAGGATGTCCACGACGATGTCCGCCTCGGGCAGGACATCCGGAAGCCGGTCGTATCCCACCACGCGGTCCGCCCCCGCCGGAGGGTGTCCCTTTCCGGGAGTGCGGCGCAGGCCGATCACCCGCATGTCGAAAGCCTGGGCCACCCGGGCAACCTGCTCCCCGATGGCGCCGTAACCGAGGATCAGCATCGTCCGGCCCGTCAGCAAACCCACGTCCCCGTGGGAGAGCTTCAGCCACTCCCGGCGCTCCCGGGCCGCGAAAACCTCGGGGAACCGGCGGTGCCACGCGATCAGGAGGCCGAACAGGTGTTCCGTCATCTGGCGGCCGTGAATTCCCGAGGACGTGGTTATGATGAAGGAAAGCTCCTTCGCCTCGGGGTGTTTCTGGAGCCAGTCGGCGCCGGCGTACCACTGGTGGAACCAGCGGAGCGAACCGGCGGCGCCGGCGAGGGAGACGGGAAAATCTCCGGCGGCGATTTCCACCCTGCCGATGATCTTTTCCATCTGCTCCTTGTCGGTCGTTATCACCACCTCGCGACCGTCCGCCGCCTCGCGGATGCGCTGCCCGGCGTTTTCCGGGACGCGGCCGGCGCTCAGCGCCAGGGCTATGATTCCTTTTTTCTCCATGGGACCGCCTTGCCGATTGATTTATTCCGTCTCTTTCCGCGAGACGGTCTGAAAAGGGTGAAACTTGCGGTAAAAGACCCCGGGAACCAGGAAGGAAAAGCTCCCGGGCATGACATCGATCCGGAGGGAGAATTTGCCGTCCCGTGACTCGGCGCAGGTCCGCAGTTCCCCGTCAACGTGATACGGGAACGGCTCGTCGCATTCGATCGTCATTCCCCGGATCTCGAACCGCTGGATGATGGGTTTTTCCTTCTTCGCGAATCGCCTGTTTATCCTGTGGTGGAGCCCGTTCCAGAGGGACACGGGATCCCTGAGGATGTCCGCCTTGTTCTGGAAGTTGAAGATGTACAGCCCGATGGAGCCGTCGTTGCAGACCACGTCGGGACAGACCTTGAAAAGCAGGCCGTAATAGGGGCGCGTTCCGATCTCGATCATCGGCGCGTCGGAGGGGACCGCCAGGTTTCGGAACGGGAATTCCGCGTTGATCCGGGTGCCCCGCAGAACGTACTTGCCGTCTTCAAGACGCAGGGTGTAGGAACGATGATCCCTTAGGGGCTCGCCGAGGATGGTCGCAGCGCCGGACACGAGGTAGTTCATGAATCCCGGTTTCGCCGAACCGTCCGGCGCCGTCCTTTTATCCCGCTTTTCCAGAAGACGGACGTCCCAGCCGAGGCCAACGAGCTGGCCGAATTCGCGATTTTCGCCGTTGGTGACCCGCAGGAGATCCACCGCGATCGTATAGCCATTTTTGACACTCTCGGCGTACGCAGCGACCTGGCGGGGCAGCGTGAAGGGGACCTCGTAGGAGTCCTGAATCCCGTTTCCCGAGCCGCCCCGCAGGAAGCCGACCGATTTGTCCGCCGGGCCGCCGGAGGTGATGATTTCGTTGATGGCGTCGTGGGCGGTGCCGTCTCCGCCCCAGACGAGAAGGTGGGGTTTTTCTCCTCCCGTGAAGGACCGCACCGTTTCGAGAAAGTGGCTCCTGCTCCGGGTCTCGACGAGCGCGGGCACGGTGTAACTCCGGAGAAGCCTCTTGAGCCTCCGCACCTGGTACGGAAAGCGGCTGGGGTTGATGACGATGACGCAGGACGAGAAATCCTTTTCCCGCGGGTCCGTCATCTGGGTTCCGGTTCCGGGACGATCAGCACGGGACAGGGCGACTTGCGGGATATCCTTTCCGTCGTTTTGCCGAAAAAGTGCGTTTCCCAGACGCTGGTGCCCTGCCGGCCGATCACGATGAGATCGACCTTTTCCGCCTCGGCGGTTTCCAGAATCGCGTCGTTGACCTTGCCCACCGCCATCCGGATGGAATAGGCGATGTTTCCGGGTATCCTCGAAAGATAGGCGTCCCTGACCTTGGCGTCGATGTCCGCCTTCGCCTTTTCGTCGATGCTGTCCAGTTCGTAGATGTAGGTTTTCCAGAACTGGGCGTCGGGCTCCGGCACGACGTGAAAAATAACCAGTTCGCAGGAAGGGTTGCCGGCTGCGATGTTCAGCGCGTAGCGGAAGGCGAGATCGGCGTTGGGGGAGAAATCCGTGCAGAACAGGATCTTTTTAAAAATATTCCGATGAGACATCGTACCCTCCTTCCGTCACATGCCCGTATAGGGCAGGAGCAGACAGATTTGCGGGAAGGCCACCAGCAGCGCCGCGGCGAGGATCAGCATGTACAGAAAGGGGAGCGCCCCCCTGAAAATCGCCTGCAGGGGAATGTCCCGCTCGATTCCGCTGACCACGTAGACGTTGACTCCCACCGGCGGGGTGATGACCCCCATCTGCGTCATGACCACCACCATGACGCCGAACCATACGGGGTCATAGCCGAGTCTGATCACCACGGGGAAAAAGATGGGAATCGTCAGAAGGACGAGGGCGAGGGCGTCGATGAAGCATCCGGCGAAAAGAAAGAAGAGTATGATCAGCGACATGGTCGCGAATCCGGGCAGCGGCAGCTCCGTAAACCAGGAGGCGATCGCGAAAGGTATCCGCGAAACCGCGAGGAACCTCCCGAAAATGACGGCCCCGGTTACGATGAAAAGGACCATGCAGGAGGTCCGCACCGTTTCCTGGACGATCTTCTTCAGCACCGGCCAGGAGAGTTTCCTCTTCAGCAGGGCGATGACCAGGCTGCCGCCGGCTCCGATGGCCGCGGCTTCGATGGGAGTGAAGAGACCGAAAAACATCCCGCCCATCACCAGTGCGAAGAGGAGCAGCGTTTCGATGACCCCCGCGAGGGAGCTGAAGCGCTCGCCCCACGATGCCTTCGGTCCCGGCGGGCCGAGGGACGGATTGCGGGAGCAGCGGACGTAGATGGAAAGGCAGAAGAGGCCGGCGATCAGCAGTCCCGGCACGATTCCCGCGAGAAAAAGGGCGCCGATGGACTGTTCGGTGATGAGGGCGTAGACGATGAAGACGACGCTGGGCGGTATCAGCATACCCAGGCTCCCGCCGGCGGCGACGGAACCGCCGGCCAGCTCCACGGAATAGTTGTAGCGCCGCATCTCCGGCATCGCCGCGGCGGCCATGGTGGCGGCGGTTCCCGGGCCCGAGCCGCTGATGGCGCCGAAACCCGTGCAGGCGCCGATGGTGGCCATCGCCAGGCCGCCGGGCAGATGACCGATCCAGGCGTAGGCCGCCCGGAACAGGCCGGTGCTGATGCCCGCGTGGAAGGCCGTCTGGCCCATCAGCACGAAGAGCGGGACCACCGAAAGGTTGTACGACGAAAAGGTGTCGAGCAGATCGGCGGTCACCATGCTGAAGGCCGCGTGGGGATTGACGATGACGGCGAATCCCGCCACGCCTGCGGCGATCATCGCGAAGGCCACGGGCATGCTGGTGAGCAGGAGCAGGAAAAGGACGAGGATTCCGGCAAAGCCGATTGAAAGTGGATTCATGGTTTTATCATCTCCCTGCCGGGATGAAGGAGGTGGTACACCGTGACGATCAGGACGAGCACGAACATGACCCCGATCAAGACGGGAATCCAGAAAACCGGCACCTTCAGGGTCGGCATGACCTGGCCGCTCGCACGCAGTTCCCCGCCGTACATCATCGTCCGGACCGTCATGAAACCGAAAATCCCCAGCGTGACCAGGCGGAAAACCGTATCGAGGAACACGCGGCCCCGGCGCGAAAACTTCTGGTAGAAAAATTCGATGGCGATGTGCCCTTTCACCGCGGTGACGTAGGGCAGCGCGCAGGCCACCGTCACCGCTCCGGCCATGCGGATGATGTCGTAGGCGCCGAAAATGCCGGACTTGAACATCCGCAGGACAACGTCCGCCGCGGTGACGCCGATCATCACGAAGACCGCCGCGCCTGAAACGAAGGCGAAGGCCAGGATGATCCTCCGGACGGCGGCGAAAAACGGTTCCAGCGCGGCGGCGGCCGCCGCTTTTTTCGACGTCATGGGTTTACCGGTTTTTCAGAATTTCCCGGATGTCGGCGAGGACGCTCCGGCCCGGGAGCCCCTTCGCCTCCACGGCCGCGGCGTATTCCTCCAGAACCGGTTCCACCGCCTTAGCGAAGGCGGCTTTCTGGTCGGGAGACAGCTCCAAGACGGTGCGGCCCAGGCTTTTAACGAGCGCGTCGCCCTCCTCGTCCGCCTTGTCCCATGCGCGGCCCTGCTTCTCGATCCATTCCTCGTTGACGGCGGAGATGATCCTGCGGACATCCTCCGGAAGGCTTTCCCATTTTTTCCTGTTCATCACGACGAACATGGCGGTCGTGTAGCCTACGACCTTCGTGTCGATGACGTAGTCGACGACTTCGGCCTGCTTCCAGCCCTTCAGCGTCTCGACGGGGCAGAAGGTCGCTTCCACGACCCCCTTCTGGAGGGCTTCGTAGGTTTCGCCCTGGCTCATCGAAACAGGGACGCCGCCCAGGCTGGAAACGATCTTCGCGGAAAGGCCGGTGCCGCGGACCTTCATGCCCGAAAGGTCGGAGAGTTTTTCCACCCTCTTTTTCGACGCCAGAATGCCGGGGCCGTGGGCGTGCAGGTACATGACCTCGACGTCCCCGAGTTCGGCGGGCTTGTATTTCTTCACGACGGCGTTGGCGATTTTCGTCGCCGTCGTTCCGTCCGGGTAGCCAAGCGGAAGGTCAAGCGCCTCCAGCAGCGGGAAACGGCCGCGGGTGTAGGCGAATACGCTCATGCCGAGGTCGGAGACGCCGTTCACGACGCCTTCGTACACCTGCGCCGCCTTCGTCAGGGTTTCGCCGGCGTACAGGGTGATCTTGACGCGTCCCCCGGTCCGTTTTTCGACCTCCCCCGCCCATTCGGCGGCGGTCTGCGCCTGCAGATGAGTGGCGGGAAAGAATACGCTGTACGACAGCTCCACCGGCTTGTCTTCTTTTTTTCCCGAACAGCCGGAAAGAACCAGCACCGCGGCTGCGGCGGCGAAAATGATCCGGATTTTCATAACGGCTCCTTGGCGGAGAGAGTATGGGCAAAGGATACCGGGATTTCTGAAATAAATAAAGGGGCCACCCGACGGCGAAGCCGTTCGGGGCCGACGGCGAAGCCGTTCGGGGCCGACGGCGAAGCCGTTCGGGGCGACGGCGGACGATGTTTACAGGTACTTCTTCATCGGTTCGCCGATGACTCCCGCGTGGAGCTCGATGTAGGGCTTGATCGGGCTCATCGTCAGCTTCGGAAAGAGGACTTCCTCGACCTGGAAAAATCCGACGTTCGTCGACATGCTGACGGTGATCTTTATCGGTTTCTCGTCGCCCTTTTCGATTTCGATGTGCTCGATGGCCGAGGAGGAGTACTTGTGGATGTCGCCGACCTTTGCGTCGGTGGAGATCATCATCGGGATACGCGCACGGCCCTTTTCCATGTCCGACCCGTCGGCGATCAGGATGATGCCCGCCTCAAGCGAGTTGATTCTTATCAGTCCCATGTGGCCGGTGATGCATTCCGTCACGAGGGCGCCGACGATGACGCGCTTCCGTATGTCCCCCGGATAGCGGGACGCCAGGAAGCGGTCGAGGATCGGCCGGGCCATGAAGACGGCGAACTCCTCGTGGTTCGACCGGGTGACGGACATGCCGATGTCGTGCAGCATTCCCGCCAGGAACAAGGCCGTCTGGCTGACCTCGTAGGTCCCGACGTCCTCCGCCTCGAGGCTTAAGGGGACCCCCGCCCGATGGAGCAGATCGGCCAGGGTCAGCGCGCTCAGCACGACCTTGCGCATGTGGACCGGGCCGTGGTCGTTGTAGCCGAGCCGCTTGATCGAAACGACGTTCGCGTATTCCTGGTAGGCGTGGAGCTCCTCGTCGGCCAGAGCCCTCTCCGCCAGTTCGCGCAGGGGGCTGTCCTTCAAAAATTTGAGGATGGCCCGTTCCAGGCCGGATTCTTTGGGTGATTTCGTCATTGTGCTTTCCTTGTAATAATATACCGCTTTTACGCCCGTGCCGAAAGAAGAAGCCGGATTCCCAGGGCAATCAGAACCACGCCCATTAGGCGCTCGATCCAGAGGCCGAGCCGGCTGAACCGGGTCCTCACCGCCGGGTGGGAAAATACAAGCGCGACGAGGGAGAACCAGGCCACCTGGACGGCGAAAATCCAGGCGCAGTATCCCATCTGGTAGGAAACCGGCGTTCCCGGACTGACGATCGCGGTAAAGATGGAAAGGAAAAACAACGTCGCTTTCGGGTTGAGAGCGTTGACGAGAAAGCCGGCCCGGACCGCCGCTCCCGTGGAGGGTCCGGCGGACGGCGCGCCGACGCTGCCGCCGGAAACCATGCCGGCCGGCAGTTCAGCCGCCTCCGCTGAAGAGCCCTCGGCCGGAACAGCGCCGCCGGTAACTGCGGCGGCCGGCGCCTTCCGTGCCCGGAGCGACTTGTATCCGATGTAAAAAAGGTAGCCCGCGCCGAGGACCTTTATCACGGTGTAGAGAATGGCCGAGCGTGAAATGACGAGGCCGACGCCGATTATCGTGTAGGCGAAGTGGAGCAGCATCCCCAGGCCGATGCCGAGCGCCGCGAGGACGGCCGTCCTGCGTCCGTAGACGAGGCTCTGCCGCACGACCATCGCGAAATCCGCCCCGGGGGCGATGACGGCGAGAAAGTGAACCGCCGCGAGGGTGATAAACTCATGGAAGTAGCTTGGGGCCATGGGGAAACTATACGGCGGCGCGGCGCGGCGCGTCAACGCGGGCCGGAGGCGTCAGAGTAGTTCCACCTCTATTCCTTTGAATCCGGAGAACCCTCTATCGAAGGTGACAATGGCATGACCCGCAGCGGCGGCGAGAGCGGCGAAATACGCGTCGGTTTCCGCGATCCTTCCTTTCGGAATCGCCGCCGTAACTTTCCTCCAGACTTTCTCGAAATCCGACGGCTCGCCGATCATCGCGAAACGGTCGTCGCCCATGAGCGTATCCCAGCCCCTCCAGAACTCGGCCGGACCGAGGACCTCTTCCTTCAGCCACGCGGGATTGGTGAGGATGCGGAGCGCGCCCATTTGGGCTATTCGGCAGACGAGCACCGAACCGGGGGACTGTCGGCCTTCCAGCCAGGCGACGGCCCTCTCCGAGTGAGCGTGCCGTGCGTGCATCAGGGCGACGAGAACGTTGACGTCACAGATCCAGGCCATGCCTGCGCTCGTCTTCTTCGGTTTCGATGCGGGAGATATCCGAGGCGGCGAGCTCGAGGCTTCCGGGTTTCTTTGAAGCGAAGATTGGGAAGACTGCCCGAGAACTCTTGGCATTTTGCTTCCGAGGCAGATCGAGCTCGCGCTTTAGGGCGTTTTCCACCAAATCCCTCAGGGTCGTGCCCCTCTCCACGGCGGAGATTTTCGCCCGCTTTAAAATATCGTCCGGCAAATCTATCGTGGTTCTCATATAAACATATTACCATAAATATGCTCGGGAGTCAATTTTGTATACCCGTCCGCCATCGATAGCCCAGGCCGAGGGCCGCGCGCCAAGCGGGCCGGAGGTAAAAACCCCCGGCCCGCGCAACAGGCCGCTACTCGATCCTGCGGATCGCGTGGTTTCCCGCGTCTGCGACGTAGAGGTAGGTGCCGTCGAAGGCGATGCCCCTCGGCTCGTAGAAGCGGGCCTCGGCGCCGGTGCCGTTTGCCGTTCCTGAGGTGTCTGCTAAGCCCGCCGGCGTCGTGACGGCTGCAGAGGAAAGGACGATCTTCCGGATCGTATGGTTACTCGTGTCCGATACATACAGATCCGTGCCGTCCGTCGTGAGGTTTCCGGGCTCCCGGAACCTGGCGGCGCTTCCAACCCCATCCGCGTCGCCGGAGTTTAGCGGCGAACCAGCGACTGTCGTGACGACGCCCGTGGCGGCGACGACTTTCCTGATCGTATCGTTATATGTGTCGGCCACGTAGAGGTCGCCGCCGATCATCGTCATGCCGCTGGGATAGTGGAACCGCGCGGTAGCTCCCGTGCCGTCCGCCGATCCCGATTTGCCGGAAGATCCCGCGATCGTGGTCGTGGTGTCCAGGACGGTGTCGATTTTTTTAATCGTGTGGTTTACGCTATCGACGACGTAGAGATCTGTCCCGCTGCAAACGATGCCCCAGGGATTATTGAACTGATCGGCTCCATCCCCCGGCGATCCCGCGGTGCCGGCTATGGCCGAGACCGCGCCGGTTGCGATGACGATCTGCCTGATTGTGTGATTGGCGGTGTCGGACACAAAGAGGTTCGTCCCGTCCGTCGCGATGCCGCTCGGATAGATGAAGCGGGCGGCGGGGCTGTCGGCTGATCCCGGTGTACCCGCGAGGCCTGCCAGGGTCGTGACGACGCCGGTGGAAATGACGGCCTTCCGGATCGTATGGTTGTGCGTGTCGCAGACGTAGAGGTTTTCCCCGTCGTAAGCGACGTCGTAGGGATTGTTAAAACGGGGAGGGACGCTGTCCGCGCTGCCGTCCGTTCCCGCTTCGCCGGCGATGGTGGTGACGGCCGCCGTCGCGAGGTCGACCTTCCTGATCGTGTAATTATCCGTGTCCGATACGTAGAGAAATCCGCCGTACGGGGTAAGCCCCATCGGCGTTTGGAATCTCGCGTCGGTTCCCGTTCCGTCGACGATGCCCCAGGCTGCGGCCTGCCCGGCGAGGGTCGTCACGACCGCACCGGCTATGGTGACCTTCCGGATACAATTTTCGTCGGTCACGTAGAGGTTCGTGCCGTCCGTATCGATGCCGTAGGCGGTGGAGAAGCCCGCGAGAATTCCCGTTCCGTTGACGCTTCCGCTGACCCCCGTGCCCGCGAAGGTGGTCACGGCTTTCGTCGATATGTTGATTCTCCTGATCGTGTAATTTCCGGAATCCGCCACATAAAGATAGGCCCCCTGGCGGACGATGCCGCCGGGATTCTTGAAAAGGGCGGCCGTTCCCGTACCGTCCGTATTGCCGATTGTTCCATGGGAACCGGCCAGAGTCGTTACTGCCCCGGTCGCTATGACGATTTTCCTGATATCATGATTCGAGATTTCGGAGACAAAGAGACTGGTGCCGTCCGTCGTGATGTCGAAGGGATTATTGAATTGGGCCTCGGTTCCCGCGCCGTCCAACCAGCCTGCGACTCCGGTGCCCGCGATCGTCGTCACTTCGCCCGTGGCGGCGACGATTTTCCGAATTTGGTGGTTGTACCGGTCGGCGACGTAGAGGTTTCCGTCGTAATAAACGATTCCCTCGGGATTATGGAACCGCGCCGCAGGACCTGTCCCGTCGACAGAGTATGGGGGGAGCTGATTGGGCAATCCCGCGAGGGTCGAAACATACCCGGTCGCGATGACGATCTTCCGGATGACGCTGTTGCCGAAGTCCGCCACGTAGAGGTTGGTGCCGTCCGATGTTATGCCGACCGGACCGTCGAACTGCGCGTCCGCCGTGCCGCCGAGGAAATCCGTGCTTCCCGTGACGCCGACGTCTCCGGCGAAAGTTGTCACCCTGCCTTCGATGCCGGTGTCGGCAGCTCCGCCGGCTCCGCCGGACGAACAGCAGATAAAAGCCGCAAACGTGAACACACTTGTCGCGATGAAGAGGAGGAGAGACGTTTTTTTCATGATTTTGGGGGCTCCTTTGGCCGGCGAGTTTCCTGAGACAAAAGGCTGCGGCGCGAAGAAGCAGGAGGAAATTCTGTAAACAATTATCGAACAGGGAAAATCGCGCTGTCAAGGTTTTGCATAAAAAAATTCGGTTCCGGTATGGGCAAAAATCGGGCGGCGAGTCAACGCGGGACGACGAAGGCGCGGAACTCCTCCACCGTGGGAAAGAAGTGGTCGCAGGATTTCAGCATATAATCGCGTATCTCATCGATGTGGTGGCCCCAGCCCGCGGCGGCTGTCCGTGCGCCCACGGCCTTGGCCATCTCGATCCCGGGCCGCAGGTCGTCGACGACGAGGACCCTCGCCGGGTCCAGGCCGAACTCCTCGATGATGCGGAGGGCCGGATAGGGATGGGGCTTTCGCCGGTTCTCGTCCATCGTCCAGCCGAAAATCCTGTCCGGAACGAAGGCCGGGACGCCCGCCTTCTCCGAGGCCGCCCGGTAGTCCCGCTCGATGAGGTCCGCGTCGGAATGGGAAACCACCGTCACGATGCCGCCCTCCGCACGAAAGGCGGCGAGCGCCTCCAGCATGCCGGGAAAAAAGTCCGGGGTCCGGCCGGTGGTGAAGCCCCGCCAGATCCGGT
>CAZGUL010000037.1:0-12922 GCA_964529055.1 uncultured Spirochaetaceae bacterium | reverse complement strand
GCCCAGGTAATAGGAAAGCTCGGGGAACTCCAGGGTGTCCGACTGCAGGCTGAGAAATTCCTTCAGCGCCGATTCGTAGCGGCGGCTCCGGTACAGGCGGACTCCCTCGGCGAAGACCTTGCTGTTTTTCATGCCAGTATGAACCTCGCTTCCCGGTAGGGGGCGTCCTCCTCGCGGTGCACCGGCTGAAGCATCACGGGGGAAATCGAAACCTTTCCCCGGGAGACCGCGTCCCAGTCGCTGCCCGATTCCGACACCGTTTCCACCCGGGAACCCTGGATGAAAAAATACGAGTGTCCGTCCGGCGCCTGGAATTCAACGACCCTGTCGTGATAGAGCCGGCGGGACGGACGGGTCACCTCGACGCCGGAGTACACGGGAATGTTCGGAGCGTTGATGTTGATGAAATGGTCCGCCCGCCAGAGGCCCGCGAAGGCGTCAAGATTGTCGGCGACGAACCGGCTCAGGGAATCGAAGTGGAAGGGCGCATCGAAGGAGTCCAGGCTCACAGCGATGCTCGGAATGCCCATCAGCGCCGCCTGGCGGGCCGCCGCCGCGGTGCCGGAATACACCACGTCGGTCCCGATGTTCGGGCCGATGTTGATGCCCGAAACCACGAGTTCGGGCCTTCCCGGCAGGGCGCCGAGAGTTCCGAGGATCACGCAGTCGGCGGGCGTTCCGCTGCAGGCGAAAACCCTTTCCTCCACGGCGCTCCTCAGGATGGGCCCCTTCAGGGTGATACGGTGCGAGGTTCCGCTCCTTTCGCCGTCGGGGGCGAGGACCCACACCTCGTGATCTTTTTCGAGTACGTTTTTCAACGATTTCAGGCCGGGGCTTTTCACCCCGTCGTCATTGGTCAACAAAATCCGCATATACGACCCGCACGGATTATATCAGGTCTTTCGCGCTTTTTCAAAGGACCCGAACCCCGCCGGACGCCTCGCAGACGAAGGAGACCGCCTTGAAGCCGAAAATGCGCTCGTACTCATCGAGCCGCTTCTCGTACTCCGGCACCGCGTCCTCGCGGATGAGGGTGATCGTGCAGCCGCCGAAGCCCGTGCCGGTGAGGCGGGACCCGAGAACCCCGTCGGTTTCCCATGAGCGTTTCACAAGCCAGTCCAGCTCGGGGCAGGAAACTTCGAAGAGGTCCCGAAGGCTTTCGTGGGAACGGTTCAGGAGTTTTCCCAGCGCAGCCAGGCTGCCGTTTTTCCGGAGGATTTCCTCGGCTTCCTTGACCCGGGCGTTTTCCTCGACGATGTGGAGGCACCGCCTGCGGATATTCTCGGGAAGAATGCCCATGCTCTCCCGGATATCCTTCGGCGTGTAGTCCCGCAGTGTCGAACCCGGCCGGCGGCGGCTAAGGAGCTCGATGCAACGCTCGCAGTCTTCCCAGCGCTGGACGAACTCGCCGTCACCCATGGACCGGGGAACCTGGGAATCGGTGATGAGGAATTTCACGTCCTTCAGCCCCAGCGGAACATAGCGGTATTCCAGGTACCTGGTGTCGAGGAACATCGCATGCTTCGCCCTGCTCAGGTACGACGCGAAGGTGTCGATGATCCCGGTCGGGGTCTCCATGAAATCGGTTTCGGCCTTGCGCGCGAATTCGATGAGACGGCGGTCCAGAATGGACAGGTTGAGCAGGTGCTTGATCCCGACCGCGGCGGCCACGGTAAGCGCAGCGGACGAGGCCAGACCGATGCCGGGAGGGATCGTGCCGCTCACCGTAATGTCCAGACCCTTTATCGGATACCCCGCATCGAGGAACGCGTGTATGACACCTTTCAGGTAATTGGCCCAACGATCCTCGCGTTTGTATTTGACATTCGCGATGCTCGTCCTCTTGCGCTCGTTGTAATCCGCCGCGTAAAAACGCAGGGAGTTGTCTTTTCTCGGGGAAACCGCGAAATAGAGGTACCGGTCTATCGCGAAAGGCAGCGCGAAGCCTCCGGTGTGTTCGGTATGCTCCCCCATGATGTTGACCACGCCGGGAGCCGCCGTCACGACCTGGGGTAGGTTGCCGTACTCTTCCTTGTGAAGAGATGCCACATCCGTCATTATAGAGAGCCCCCTGCCGAAAGCTGTGCGTCATTTCTATATTAAAAGAAAATTCCAAAGTATTCAACGAAAATATTTCCCTCCCGGAAGGTCTTTTTTTTCCTCCGAAAAGCGTATATTCTCTTTTCACGATGACGCATCCCCTCCTTCTCGCGCTGGTGTCGGGAGCGCTCTTTTCCGTGGCGCTGCCGAACGAGATTTTTCTTTTCGGCAGTCCCCTTCTCGGCCTGATATGCCTGGCGCCCTTGTTCATCGCCCTGATGAGGTGCCGGACTCCGGGAAAGGCCGCCGCCGCGGGCGCCGTTTTCGCGTTCGTATCCACCCCCCTGTCGAATTACTGGCTCGCCTTCTTCAAGGATTACGCGTTCCTGACAATCGGCTCGGTGACCGCAGCGTATACGGTCCTGTTCGCGGTCTTCGCCGTTTTTCTGTGGAAATTCTCGCGGCCCGGACCGTACAGGCCGTTTCTTGTCGCCGCCTTCTGGACGGTGTACGAATTCATCAAGTCAACCGGCTACCTCGCCTATCCGTGGGGGCTGGTCTCCTACCCGGTCAACACCGTGCTTCCGCTCCTCCAGATCGCCGACATCGCCGGCATCTGGCCCATTTCCTTTCTGATGGCCTTCGCGAACGCCCTCGCCGCCGAGGCGGCGGATCTCGCCGGCCGGCGCCATCCGTCCCCGGATGAATCGCGCAACCTCGCCGCCTCGGCGGTATTCCTTCTGATCCTGGCCGCGGGATTCCTCGGCTACGGCTTCGTCAGGATGTCCCGGCCGATCCCCGCGGCCGCCCGCCTGAATGCGGTACTGGTGCAGCAGAACGTCGATCCCTGGCTGTCCGGAGGCCAGGAGGAGGCCCTTCTCCGGATCCAGGAACTTTCCCGCCGGGGCGCGGAGAAGGCGGGCGGGCGGCCCGACATCGTCGTCTGGAGCGAATCGAGCCTTTTCCGGCCCTACACCGAATACGCATCCCGCTTCACCCGCTATCCCCCGGGGGATCCCTTCATACCGTTCCTGCGCGGCCTCGGGGTCCCCCTCCTCACGGGAAATCCCATCGTCCGCGGCGGCAGCCCCCGCCGGGTCCAGAACGGCGTCATCCTCCTCGCCCCGGACGGCAGCGTCCTGGACGACTACGGCAAACGGCACCCCGTTCCCATGGCGGAACACGTGCCCTTCTGGGAATGGAAGCCCGTGCGGGATTTTTTCCGGAACGTGGTCGGTCTGGATTCCATCTGGGACCTGGGCGACCGGGACACGATCTTTTCGCTGACCGCCGGGGACGGAAAAACGGTCCGTTTCGGGGCTCCCATCTGCTTCGAGGACGCCTTTCCCTACCTGTGCAGGCGCTTCGTCCGGGGCGGAGCGGACCTCCTGATCAACCTGACCAATGACGCGTGGTCCCGGATGGCTTCGGCCCAGACCCAGCATTTCGTGGCCGCCCGGTTCCGGTCCATTGAAATGAAGAGGACCCTGATCCGTTCGACGAACGCGGGGCTCACCGCGGTGGTTGGGCCGTTCGGGGAAATTTCCGCCGAACTTCCGATGTTCCGGGAAGGTTTCCTTGCGGAGGAGATCGCGGTGGCCCGGGAAGAGGGGCTCACCCCCTATACCCTGTTCGGCGACTACCTGCCCGTCGCTCTGGCAGCCCTTCTGACCCTCTTTTTGCTCCGGGACAAAAAAAAGGCCGCCCCGGCATGGAGCGGCCACGATTTCCCGACAGGAATCTAATCCTTGATATTGTACCGCTTCTTGAAACGGTCGACCCGGCCGGCCGTATCGATGAGCTTCTGCTTGCCCGTAAAAAACGGGTGGCAGTGGGAACAGATTTCCACCGAGATGTCACCCGCGGTCGAGCGGGTCTCGATGACGTTTCCGCAGGCGCAGGTGATCTTCGCCGGCTTGTATTCGGGATGTATATCCGCTTTCATCGTTGTTTCCTCCGAATTTAATCCGATACCGTCGAGGTGTTCATGGACCTCAGGAACGCCTCATTATTCTTGGTTTTCTTCATTCTGTCAATGAGCAGCTCGATGATTTCAACGTCGTCCATCGGGTTGATGACCTTCCGGAGGATCCACATCTTGTTGAGTTCCTCCTCGGTGAGGAGGAGTTCCTCCTTCCGGGTGCCCGATTTCTTGATGTTAATGGCCGGGAAGAGCCGCCGGTCCGAGAGCCGGCGGTCAAGGTTCACTTCCATGTTGCCGGTTCCCTTGAACTCCTCGAAGATGACCTCGTCCATCCGGCTGCCGGTCTCGATCAGGGCCGTGGCGACGATGGTCAGGCTGCCGCCGTCCTCGATGTTCCGGGCGGCGCCGAAAAACCTCTTCGGCTTGTGCAGGGCGTTGGAGTCCACGCCGCCGCACATACTCTGGCCCGATGTCGGTACCGTCTGGTTGTACGCCCGGGCGAGCCGGGTGATTGAGTCCAGCAGAATGACGACGTCACGCTTGTGCTCCACCAGGCGTTTCGCCTTTTCCAGCACCATTTCGGCCACCTGCACGTGCCGGGACGCCTGCTCGTCGAAGGTGGACGAGATGACCTCGGCCTTCACGTTCCGCTGCATGTCCGTGACTTCCTCCGGCCGCTCGTCGATGAGCAGGACGATGAGGTAGACTTCCGGCTGGTTCTGGGTTATGGCGTTGGCGATCCTCTGAAGGAGAATCGTTTTACCGGTGCGCGGGGGCGACACGATGAGGCCCCGCTGCCCCTTGCCGATGGGGCAGAAAAGGTTGATGAGCCGGGTCGAGGAATCCCCTTCCGGGGTTTCCAGATTGAGCCGCTCGTCCGGATACAGCGGGGTCAGGTTGTCGAAGGGAATCCGCTGCTGGGCCACCACAGGCTCGTCGAAGTTGACGCTTTCGACCCGAAGCATCGCGAAGAAGCGCTCCCCTTCCTTCGGCGGCCGGATCTGGCCGTACACGGTGTCGCCGGTCTTCAGGTTGAAGAGCCGTATCTGCGACGGGGAAATGTAGATGTCGTCCGGCCCCGGCAGGTAGCTGTTCTGCGGGGAACGCAGGAATCCGTAGCCGTCGGGCAGAATTTCCAGGGATCCGTAGGCGTAAATCGCGCCGTTGCGCTCGGTGTGGGCCTTCAGGATCGAAAAAATGACTTCCTGCTTTTTCAGGGACAGCAGGTTCTCCTGCTGGACCCCGAGACCCGTCGCGAGTTCCCGCAGGTCTTTCATGTTCATGACCGTCAGATCGTTGATGCTGAGGATGGCCGCTCCGGGCCCTCCCGGGGGGGCCGAAGCCTGGGCTTCCCGTTCCGCCGCCGCGTAATCCTCCCTGTTCCTTCCGGATCTGCGGCTGTTTTTGTCGAAATACCGCGACCTCCGGTCCCCCTGGTCACGCTGTTTGCGCCCCTCGTTGTGGCCTCCCTGCTGGTTCTGCTGAGGCTGGAACTGCTGCTGCTGGGGCTGGGGTTGCTGGGGTTGCTGGGGTTGCTGCGATTCCGGGACCGCCGGGGTTTCCGGGGAGGCTTTCTCGTTCCGGATGTCCGGCGCCGCGAGCGGCGGCTCAGTCTCGTCGCCGGGAACGCCCGTCGTCGCGTCCTTGATCAGTTCCACCCGGATCTTTCGTTTCCGGTGCTCCCGCCGAGGATGGGAGAATCCCCCCTTGTCGGGGTCCCCGGCGGATTCCCCGCCGGTTGCGCGATCCGGGGCGGTTTCCCTGCTCCCGTCGCCGTTGTCCAATTCATCGGAATCACGCTGTTCCACGGAATTCCCCCCTTCCCGGGCCTGTCGCCCGAGATCTAGTTCGTTTTGTATGGTGCTGTTTGATTCCGCAGCGTTCTCCGCTGCGCCGGATGGAGTCTTTCGTCTCCGGATTATCGCCATTCGAATCTCCAAATATACCGCAATTGTTATTTAAGCTCCAACGGGACGCTGCTCGAAGGAATAAGCTCGATAAGGTTCTCAACGGGATTGTTATCTGCAAGTCTTTGCGTCAAATATAGTCATCGAGCCGTTTCGTGTCAATACTTTCTCCCCGCAGCGCGAAAGCGTGAAGCAGGAACAAACCGAAGTACGCCGAAAGGGTCCGGACCCTCCGCCGGGAGCCCCGAAATTGAAAGAGCTTCTCCACGGATTCTCCGGACCGGAGACCGGCGCAGAGCCACACCGTTCCGACGGGCTTTTCCGGCGAACCGCCTCCCGGCCCCGCGACCCCCGAAACGGAAACCGCGCAGCCGGCGCCGCTCGCCTTCAGAACTCCCGCGGTCATCGCGCGGACCGTCTCCCGCGACACCGCGCCATGGCCGGCGATGACTGACTCCGGAACGCCGAGAAGCCCCGTCTTCGCCGCGTTCGCGTAGGAAACGACGGAACCCCAGAACACGTCGGAGCTTCCGGGAACGTCGGTAATCAGCTTTGAAATCAGGCCGCCGGTGCAGGATTCCGCAGCCGCCGCGGTGATGCCCTCCGCGCGGAAATCCTCCACGATGACGGCGGCCGGGTCCACGTCTCCGGGACGGATCAGGAGAGGCCCGAATTCTTCGATCAGGGAGTTTACCGCGCCGTCCCGGTCGGATTCTCCGCCCCCCTCCAGGACGTAGACATTCCTCTCCCCGTCAGCCGTCCGCCGCCATTTCATCCCGCCGGCCGCCGCGAGGCCGGAGAGCCTGCGCTCCAGGAAGAAAGGGTAAAGCAGAACTGTAGTGAAAACGGTCTCAAACACTCTGAATCGTTTTTTTCAGCTGGCCTATGGGCGCCGCGAACACGTCGATCTGTTCGCTGCGTTTGATCATCTCGCACTTTCCTTCGAAAACGACGCCGTCGGCGATCTTCAGTTTCGCCGTGCGGACATTGCCGTAAATCTTGCCCGACGCGAGCATTTCGATTTTTTCGTACGCCTCGATATTGCCGTGGATGATTCCTCCCACGACGATGGATTTTGCCTTTATGTCCGCCCGCACTTCGGCGCCGTTCTCCACGTACAGGAAGCCCCCGGAATCGATTTCGCCCTCGAATTTGCCGCTGATCCTCACGGAACTCGAGAATTTCAGCGTCCCCTTCAATACCGTCTCGGCGCCGAGCCTCGACTCCGTCTTCTGGTAGGCTTCAAGCTCATAAGATGCGTTCATTGGTCGTCCTATTTCGTTTTCATGACGAAAACGCCGTCCCAATCCTCGGGGGGCGGGTTTTCGATCAGGTGGCGGCAGCGTTCCTCGTACACCCGGCTGGGACCGTCGGAAGGGTCCTCGATGAGGGCCTTCTCGAAGCATTCCAGGGCCCGGCCGAAATCCATGAGCTTGTAGTGCCTGCGTCCTTCCGCGAACAATTCGAGGACCCGGGCCTTTTGCTCGGTCATCACTTTTCCGCTCCGCGGGTGCTCTCCTGGCGTTCCTTCAACGTGTCGAAATGTCTCTGGTATTTTTCTTCCAGGTCGTCCAGGCTCAGTTCGCCTTTCTTCAGAAGTTTTTCCTTGTCCTGCAGGTCAATAATTTCCTTTTCCAGCCCGTCAAGGGCCGCCAGGGTGGATTCCGACTCGTCCCTTACCTTTTTGACGAACGCCTTGACGTCCCTGGCATCTCCGGCGTTCAGGTCGTCTGCGGCGCCGGCCAGGTCAAGCAGGGGCTGGCGGAGATGGCGGGCGAAAAAAACCAGGGACTTGTTAAGCGACTCGATCAGGGCGATGCGGTGTTCCCGGTGGGCGACCTGATCCGCAAGCTCCTTGTGGCGCAGTACCGCTTTGATCCGGGCGAGAACCTCGGAAAAGTTGAAGGGTTTCGTGATGTAATCCTCCACCCCGAGCTCGAACCCTTCGATTTTGTCCTTCACGTCGTCCATCGCCGAGAACATGATGATCGGGACACCCCGGAAATCCGCAAAATCGTCGTGTGTTTTCAGGATCTTGGTGACTTCCCACCCCGAGAGTTTCGGCATGATGTTGTCCAGGATGATCAGATCGGGAACGAATTTCCGGACCTTTTCCAGGGCCTCCTCGCCATCTTCGGCCTTTTCGACCTCGAAACCGAGTTTGCTCAGCATCACGTGGAAGAAGTCGAGATTTATCTGTTCATCATCTACGATAAGAATTTTTGCCTTGACTTTCATCGCCCCAACCTTAAGTCTTTGTATTTTCCTACACTTGGCGGTTATTGTCAATCGCAATCCGCCGCCGTCTCGCTGCCCCGCGGAGGATCCCGCCCGCCAGGATGCCCCCGGCGGAGACCACGCAGAGCCACGCGAACCAGTCGCCCCAGGCGGTGTACAGGGTTTCCGTCGAGGTGTACACCGGGACTTCGCCGATGAGGTAACCTTCCTGGAAGGGCGGGTACATCTGTGTTATGCGGCCGTTGGGATCGATCACCGCCGTCATGCCCCCGTTGGTGCCGCGGATCACGGAGCGCCGATTTTCGACGGCCCGGAGGACGGACATTCCCAGGTGCTGCATCGCCGCCGCCACCGAAGCGGACCAGGAATCGTTGGTTATGTTCACGATGACCTCGGCACCCCTCCGGACGAACTCCCGGGAAATGTATCCGAAGGAATCCTCGAAGCAGATGGGAGTGGAGAATTTCACGTCCGCCGCGTCGAAGACCACATATTCGGTCCCCTTTTCCCAGAAGTGGGTGTCCGCGTCCTTAAGCATCTGATAAAAGCGGGGGAAAATCGTCTCGTACGGGAAATGCTCGGTGAATGGCACGAGATGGGTTTTCCGGTAAATATCCTCGATACGGCCGTTGTCGTAGAGGACCGCCGCGTTGTAATCCACGCGGGTCGTAACGCCGTAGCGGTCCTTCTCCAGCCGGCCGTCGTCGTTTCCGAAAACGAAGGGAACCCCGGCGCCGTCGAGGAACCGCATGAGCTCGTCCACCAGGGCGTAAATGTCCGGATTCTCCCGGTACCGGGTGTGCCAGTCGATGCCGGGGACGAAGGCGGTTTCGGACCACACGACGATGTCGGGTTTTTCCTGCAGGGCCTGGTTGGACAGCGCGGTGAGGCGGTCCAGGTTTTCCCGGTAGGCGCGCACTCCGCCCTTCCAGGGATCGACATTGTGCTGAATCAGCGCGGGTCTCCAGGTCCGGGCGTCCCGCAGGTCGACGGCGCTCATGCCGCCGTACAGCAGGGCGAGGACAAAAACTCCGGCGTAGGCGGCAGCGTCGATCCGATGCTCCCGGAGAAATGCTCGGAACCCTTTCCGCCCCCGGGACACCGCCGCCGCCAGGTACGCGGAGGGGAACACCACCAGCGCCGAAACCCCCCACACGCCGAAAATGTCTGCCATGCCCAGAAGCGGCGTAAAGAGGTACTGGGAGTACCCCATGATGCCGTAGGAGTACCCGAGGAAGCCTTTCGTGCGGAGGAGCTCGTAGGCGATCCAGACCAGGACCTGGACGAGATACCCGCGACGGGGAAAAAGCCGCGCGGACAGCCGCAGCAGCGGGAAATAAAAGAAAAAATTGACCACGTAAATGGGCGGAACGATGAAGATGGCCAGCGGGTGAAATTTGACGAGCCAGTAATTGAAGAGCGCGTACGCGGCGAACCCGTACCAGGCCCCGTACAGGGGCGCGGCCCACCATCTCGAGCGGGACACGACGAAAAACACGGGAACCAGCGCGACGAAGGCGAGGGGCCACCACCCTTTTTCGGAAACCAGACTCGGAAAGGACAGGGCGAAGAGAAAGGCCGCCCCGGTGAGAACGCCGATATCGACGAAAAAACCCGCCGCACGCTTCGATTCCGGAGTCGTTCCGGCGGGTTTCGACGGGGAGGGAGAAATCAATCTATTCCCTCAGGGTCCAGGTGTTTTCTTTGAGTTCTTTTCCCGGGCGGAACACGGCCACCCCGTGATCCCGGACGTGGACGGTTTCCCCGGTTTTCGGGTTTCTGGCCTTTTCGCGGCCCTTGCGGGTGCGGATCTCGAAGGTGCCGAAACCGCGGAGTTCGACGATCCTGTCCTCGTTCAGCGCGACCTTCACCTCGTCGAAAAAGGAATCGATTATGAAGTGAACATCCTTCTTGCTGAGACCGGACTTATGAGCGATGTTCTCGACCATTTCGGCCTTGGTAAGTTTACTCTTCGCCACACCTGCTCCTTTCACGTCCGGACCGCCGGGTCCGATCATTTCATCGAAAGTTAGGCCATCGCGTTGAGCCGGGCATGCAGACGGGATTTTTTTCGCGCCGCGTTCGTCCTGGGGTAGACTCCCTTCGTGGCGGCGGTATCGATGATTTTCTGACAGACGAGAAAAGCGGCGCCGGCTTTTTCCTTGTCCTTCGCGTCCACCGCGTCGAGAAATTTCTTGATTTCCGTCCGGACTTCGCTCCGGACCGTCCGGTTTCTCATCCGCCGGACTTCGCTCTGACGCTGACGTTTTTCAGCGGAACTTTTTATCGACAAGGCAACATCCCTCCATAAAAGTCAAATTCAAGATATGTTCGCGACCCGTAAATTATCAGATAATTCCTGCTCTGTCAATACTTAAAAAAAATCCACCCCGGGGGTGGATTCGGCGGCGAGTTTTTTTCCGCGGCGGCTTACTTGAAATCCCGGGGACGCCTTTCCCTGCGGTTGCATTTTTCGCATTCCGCCATGTTGCGGATCTTTCCGTCCGCGAAGACGGTTTTCATCTTGACTTCTCCCCCGCAGGGGCAGAAAAATCTCTGGGTTGCCGACGCGGTACGCGCGTTCTTGCTGACCTGTGCCATCTGTATCGCTCCTCTCTCTCGCGAGATTATTTCCGTAAAAGCTTCACAAAGGTACCATAAACAGCGTTTCAGTGTCAACGCGGACCCTTTCACAGAAAGCCGAAAATGTGTATCGTATTCCCGCATGTTTCGAGAATTGGCCGCGCTTCTGCCCTACCTCAAAAAATACCGCCGCCGCTACGCCGCCGGCTTCGTTCTCCTGGTGATCACCTCCGGCGGACAGATGGTGATACCTCAGATCCTGAAGGCGGCGGTGGACACCATAGCCGGCGGCGCCTTCGCGGCGGAGGACGTGCTCGACCTTGTGGGAATCCTCCTGGCCGTCGCCTTCGCCATTTCCCTGGCCCGGTTTGGATGGCGGTATTTCATTCACGGCACGTCCCGGCGGATCGAGGCGGAACTCCGGGAACGGCTTTTCGATCATCTCATGGACCTCCACGCCGGGTTTTTCGCGGGGCGGAAGACCGGCGACTTCATGGCCCGGATGACCAACGACATGCACGCCGTCCGGATGGCCTCCGGGATGGCCGTCGTGGCCCTGACCGACGGGATTTTCATGACCCTGGCAATCCTCGCCATCCTGTTCCGGCAATCCCCGGAATTGACGGGATACATCGTGCTGCCCCTTCCGGTGATCACCGGCCTCATCATCTTCCTCGGCTCCTTCGTGGGGAAAAAATTCAAGAAGGTCCAGGAAACCTTCGCAGCCCTGAGCGGCGCGGCCCAGGAAAGCATCTCGGGCATCCGTGTCGTCAAGTCCTTCGTCAAGGAGGACTTTTTTCTCCGGAAATTCGGGGAGGACAACGACGCATACCGCCGGGCCAACATGGAACTCGTGCGGCTCTGGGGGCTTTTTCATCCCGCGGTGGCTTTTCTGTCCGGCCTGACGGGTGTCCTTCTCCTGTACTTCGGCGGAAAAGAGGTCCTGGAGGGCCGGCTCACCCCCGGAGGTTTCGTCGCCTTCTTCAGTTACCTGGAAATGCTGATCTGGCCGATGATCGGGGCCGGCTTCACGGTGAACCTTCTCCAGAGGGGGGCGGCGGCCCTGGGCAGGATCAACGAAATTCTCTCGGTGCAGCCGGAAATCTCTTCGCCCCCCGGCGCCCTGATGCGGGTTCCCCGGGGCGAGCTGGAGGTGAGGGATCTCACCTTCTCCTACGGAAACGGCTCCGCCGTGGTCCTGCGGGACGCCTCCTTCTCCGCCGCCCCCGGCACAAGCCTGGGAATTCTCGGCAGGACGGGATCGGGAAAATCCACCCTCGTGTCCCTGCTGCCCCGCCTCTACGACCCGCCCCAGGGAACGGTCTTCATCGACGGGGAGGACATTCTCCACTACGACCTCCATCATCTCCGGCGGGCCTTCGGTGTCGTTCCCCAGGACACCTTCCTGTTCTCCGCGACGATACGGGAGAACATCGCGTTCGGGGCCGACGGCCCCCTGGACGACAGGGAGATTGCTGACCTGGCCGAGATATCCACCATCGCGCGGGACGCCGAAGGCTTTCCCGGCGGATACGATACGGAGATAGGCGAAAGAGGCCTCACCCTGTCGGGGGGCCAGAAGCAGCGGGTCGCGATTTCCCGCGCCCTGGCGCGGGACCCGGAAATACTGATCCTGGACGACGCCCTGTCGGCGGTGGATACGGACACGGAGGAAAAGATCCTGTCCCGGGTCCTCGCCCGCCGGGGGGGAAAAACCAACATCATCATAAGCCACAGGATTCGGGCACTTTCCCGGTGCGACCTCATCATCGTCCTGGACGGCGGCCGGGTGGTCCAGCGGGGGACCCACCGGGACCTGCTGAACGAGCCCGGCCTGTACCGGGAAATCCACGAGCTCCAGACGGCGGAATCCGCGGTTCTCGGGGAGGAAAAGGCCTGACATGGAACAGGAATCCGTCATAAAGGGGTACGATCCGGAAATAGCCCGCCGGCTTCTCGCCTACACCCTTCCCTTCAAGGGCCTGGTGGTGACCGCCGCCGCCGCGATGATGGTTTCCACGGCGGCGGAGCTCCTTGTACCCGTCATCCTGCGGCGCACCATCGACGGCTACATCATGTCCGGGGCCCCGGACGCGATGGAAGGAATAGCCCGCAATTCCCTCATTTTTCTTGCCCTCCTCACCGCGGGGCTGATTTTCTCCTTCCTGGAGACCCTTCTCACCGCCCTGGCCGGGCACGCCACAGAGCGGGACCTGATCAAACCGAACCT
>CAZGUL010000036.1:12558-12941 GCA_964529055.1 uncultured Spirochaetaceae bacterium | reverse complement strand
CGTGAGCTCCGCGATTCCTTCCGCGTTTTCCGCGATGTTGTAGCCCAGGAGCAGGATTCCGCCCACGGGAACGGTTTCCAGGGTTTTCAGGAAGTCCCGGGGCACCACCGGGCCCAGACCGAAGGACACCATCATGGTCTGGGCGCATTTTTCCTCCAGGGTCATCCCCGCCGCGATGGTCCGGGCTTCCGCGGTGATTTCCGGGGGCACGACGGGATGGGCCGGAAAGGTTTTTTCGACGCCCCCTCCGGGGACGGAGGATGCGTCTCCGGGAGCACGGCCGTCCCCCGGGCGAAAACAGGAAACAGCCAGCGCGGCCGCGGCGAAAGCGGCCAGCAAGGTTTTATTCACGGGCCCATCTTAAACCGCCCCCCCCCGGGGGG
>CAZGUL010000036.1:0-12548 GCA_964529055.1 uncultured Spirochaetaceae bacterium | reverse complement strand
CGCTCTTGACGCCCCGTGAAAACCGTAATACTGTATTACAGTACTACACAGGAGGCCTTCCATGAACAAAATCGCCGTCATCACCGCCTTTCTTGGAGGCGTCAAGAACCGCTACATGCAATACCACCCGGAAAGGTCCATCGCGGAAAAACTCGACCTGGCGGCGAAAACGCCCGGCGTGGACGGGGTCGAGCTCTGCTATCCCATGGATTTCGACGACCCCCGGGATCTCAAAAAACGGCTCGGCGACCTCGGCCTCGGCGTCTCCGCGGTAAACGCCCGCTCCCGGCGGCAGGGGAAGTGGATCCGGGGTTCATTCACCTCCGAGTCCGCGGCGGAACGGGACGAGGTGGTCGACGACTTCAAGCGGGCCTGCGACGCCGCCCTGGCAGTCGGCACGAACAGGATCACCACCTGCCCCCTCAACGACGGGCACGACTACGTTTTCGAGATGGATTACGCCGCCGCCTACGATTACGCCGCCGACACCTTCGGCCGCATCTGCAGGGCCTCCCCCGAGGTCAGGATCTGCATCGAGTACAAGCAGAACGACCCCCGGACCCGCTGCCTCTTCGCGTCCGCCGGCGAAACCGCCGCCTTCTGCATGGAAGTCGGCCTTCCCAACCTGGGGGCCACCATGGACTTCGGCCACTCGATCCTCGCCGGCGAACGGCCCGCCCAGGCCCTGGCCCTGCTGAAAAGGACGGGACGCCTCTTTTACGTTCACCTGAACGACAACGACCGCAACTGGGACTGGGACATGCTGCCCGGAGCCTTCAATCTCGTGGAAACCATCGAGTTCTTTTACCACCTGAAGGAATCGGGCTACGACGGCGACTGGTACGGCTACGACGTCATGTCGAAGGAAGTCGACCCGGTGGAGAATTTCGCCGCAGCGGCTAAGCTCACCCGGAAAATCGAGGCCATGGCCGCGCGGATCGACCGCCCGAAAATGAAGGACATCATGCGGCGGCGCAATCCCGTGGGGGCCCTGTCGGCGATGTACGACATGGCGTTTCCGGACTAGGAGAGCGGCCATGGAATTCCGTGCCGCAGTAAACACCGGCTTCCTGGGAGGAATGCGCAACAGGTTCATGACCTACCAGGACGACAGGCCTCTCGCGGAGAAAATCCGCATCGCCTCCCGCATCCCCGGTCTGTCGGGAGTGGAGCTCGGTTATCCCCGGGACTTCCGGGATCCCGCCGAACTGCGGAAGCTTCTGTCGGATTCGGGCCTCGCGGTTGCCGCGGTGAATTACGGCGCCCGCCGGGCCGGGACCTGGTGGCGCGGGTCCTACGCGTCGTCCGACCCGGCGGAAAGGGCCGAGGTTGTCGGGGAACTCAAAAAAGCAATGGACGCGGCCCGGGACCTGGGATGCAGCATGGTGACCACCTGCCCCAACAACGACGGCAGCGATTACCTGTTTGAAATCGACTACGGGGAGTCCTACCGGTTTCTCGAGGAGAGCTTTCGCACCGCCGCCGGGCACGACAGGGAAGTGAAAATCGCGCTGGAGTACAAAACCGGGGAACCCCGGACCCAGTGCCTTCTGGGAAACGCGGGGGAAACCCTGACCCTGTGCCGCAGGATCGGGCTTACGAACGTAGGCGTCGCGCTGGATTTCGGCCACAGCCTGTTCGCCGGCGAGCGTCCCGCCCAGGCGGCGGCCCTGATCGCGCTGGAAAACCGGCTCTTCTGCGTTCACCTGAGCGACAACGACAGGCGGTGGGACTGGGACATGTCGCCGGGGTCTTTCAATCCCTGGGAAACGCTGGAATTCTTTTTTCACCTGAAGCTGCACGGATATGACGGGTGGTTCTCCTTCGACGTCTTCCCCAAGGAAATAGACACATCAGCGACTTTTTCCGAAGCGCTGGAAACAGCCCGGCGCCTTTTCGCGGCGGCGGATAAAATCGAAATCGGGACCGCCGGGGAGCTTTTTTCCCGCCGCAATCCCGTGGAAAGCCTGCGGTTCATGTACGGGCTTCTGGGTCGCCAGGAAGCGTGATCTGATTTTCCGGCGTCGCCGGAATCGGGATACCGGGGTCCCGGGGACTCCGGCATTTGAATACAGGAGGAAAAAAATGAGGAAAAGTGCAGCGATCACGGCGGTTCTTCTGATCCTGGCCGCCGTCGCCACCGCGGAAGGGAAAAAGGAGACGGCCTACCCGTCCAAATCGATCACGGTGTACATCTTCTCGAGCCAGGGAGGCGGCACCGACGTATGGGTCCGCCATCTGGCGAGCCTGATGGAGAAGGACCTGGGCGTTTCCATCGTGTGCAACAACCTTCCGGGCGCGAACGGCGGCACCGCGGGCATGAAGGTAATGAACGCGCCCCACGACGGCTACACCGTCCTGGGAGCTTCGGAGACTTCGGTATTCTTCGCGGTGAACGACGTTTCCCCGTCCGCGAAAAACTGGGAGTTCTTCATCGGCGGCGGTTCGCCGGGCGTCATCGCGGTCCACAAGGACTCGCCCTACAAAACAGTGCAGGACCTCGTGCAGGCCGCGAAGGAAAAACCGAACACCGTCAAAATCAGCGATTCCGGGCGGGGCAAGCTCTGGCACATCAAGGCCCTTCAGCTCGGAAAAGGCGCGGGGGTTCAGTTCCAGCATGTGCCGTTCAACGGAAGCGCCCCGGCGATAACCTCCCTGCTGAGCAGGGAAGTCGACGCGGTGAGCTGCAGCGCCGGGGAAATCGCCGAATACGTGCGCGGCGGCATGGTCCGCCCGGTGGTCATGACCGAAGCGGTGGACATGGACTTCGAGGGCTTCGGGAAGGTCCCCTCGGCGACGGGCATCTATCCGAACACGGCCTTCGGCTACAAGAACCTCTTTCAGTGGCTGGGCTTCATGTTCCCCGCGGACACCGACCCGGCGATCCTGGAAAAATTCGGCGCGGCTTTCAGGAAAGCCGTCGACGATCCGTCCACGGCTCCCTTCATCGAGAAGCAGAAGGCGAGGAAAATCGGCGCGTACGGCAGGGAAGGCAAGGACCTGGCGGTCAACATGGAAAGCATCGCTTCCTGGATTTCCGCCGATCTGGGTCTGGCGAAAAAACATCCCGAATCCCTCGGGATAGCGAAACCGAAAGAATGACTCCCGCCTGCCGGGCCGCGGCACCGCCGCGGGCCGGCGGCCTTTCCGGGACAGGAGGTCCCCCGTGGAAAAAGACGACAAGAAAATACGCGGCACCATCAAGGACTGGGATGTGGCGTTCTCCCTCTTTCTGTTTCTGTCCTGCGCGGCCCTCGTCGCGTATTCCCTGAAAATCTCCTTCGACGCGATGGAGGCCACCGACGCCGTTTTCTATACCGCGCCGGGGTTCGCTCCCCTCATCATCGGGATCGTCGTCGCGGGGCTCGCGGCGGGGCTCTTTTTCGGCGGCCTGAAAAACGGCGGCGGCCTGGGGTGGCTTTCCCCCGCCAACCTGGCGAAGATTTACACGTCCCGCTCGTTCCGCGAGACGTTTCTGGTGTTCCTTTTCCTTTTTCTGTACATGTGGCTTTTCTGGGAGAACGTGCCCTTCACCCGGATCAAAGTCCCGTTCTGGTTTTCCACCTTTCTTTTTCTTGCCGGAATGATGGCCGCGTTCAAGGCGGCGAAAATCAAGAACATAATCGCCATTAGCGCGGCCGCTACGGCGGTCATATATATCTCCTTCGGCATTTTCGCGGGAATCCCCCTGCCGTAAGGAACGGGAGACACGCATGGAATTCGGCAACATCCTGGTTTTTACGGTCACCACGTTCGCGTCGTACCTTGTGGATCTGGTCAACATCCAGAACATGCTCATCATGGGCGGCGCGATGATAATCGGCATCACCTTCGGAGTTCTGCCCGGCCTTTCCGCAACGGTGGGCATCGCGATGTTCACGGGCCTCACCTACGCGTTCAGCCTGGACAGGGCCCTGATAGTCCTGATGGGAGTCTACATCGGCGCCATCTACGGGGGCTCGATTTCGGCGATTCTCATCAACATCCCGGGAACGGGGTCCGCGGCGGCCACGTGTCTGGACGGCTATCCCCTGGCCATGAAGGGTGAAAGCGGCAACGCCAACATGCTCGCCCGGATCGCTTCGGTGATCGGCACCGCCTTCGGCATGATCATCTTTCTTTTCTTCACGCCCCTGATGACCCGGCTGGCGCTGCAGTTCACGAGCCCGGAATTTTTCTGGCTGTCGGTTTTCGGCATCCTGATCTGCGGGTCCATCTCGGCTCCGGGGCTCATCATCAAGGGCTGGATCGCCGGCCTCATCGGCATCCTGATGGCCCTGGTCGGCATGGACGACATCCAGGGCTGGGAAAGGTTCACCTTCGGAATCAGGGACCTCATCACCGGCATTCCGTTCGTTCCGATGACGATAGCTTTTTTCGGCATCCCCCAGATAGTGAAGACGATGAAATCCGCCCGCGGCACCGTCGCGGAGGTGAAGGACACAAGGAAAAAACTTCCGATCTTCCCGCTGATCAGGGAAAACATCCTTCGCATCATCCGCTGGGGATTCATCGGCGTCGGCATCGGCGCGGTCCCCGGAGTGGGCGAAAACATCGCCGCGTGGGTCGCGTACGACGACGCGAAGAGGAGCTGCCGCAACGGGAAGGATTTCGGGACCGGGGTCTACGAAGGCGTCATGGCGCCGGAAACCGCCAACAACGCGGCCATCGGGGGAGCCATCATTCCGCTGGTGAGCCTG
This sequence comes from uncultured Spirochaetaceae bacterium, assembly GCA_964529055.1. Taxonomy (GTDB): domain Bacteria; phylum Spirochaetota; class Spirochaetia; order DTKZ01; family DTKZ01; genus JAKQWJ01. The sequence goes on along the minus strand of CAZGUL010000036.1, from coordinate 7,848 downwards.
GGCATACCGGGCAGCCCCCCCGCCGCGATGCTCCTGGGGGCGCTGATGCTGCACGGCATCCGTCCCGGCCCGATGCTCAGCGTGGAGCACCCGGACATCGTCGCACAGCTCGGCGCGATAATCTTCTGGGGCACCATCTACCTGTTCGTGCTGGGCATGCTGATAACGAATCTGATGACCCTGGTCCTCAAGGTTTCGCCGAAGGTCCTGATGCCGATCATCGCCGTTCTCTGCGTCGTGGGCGTGTACTCGTACAACCTCAATTCCTTTCATCTCGCCCTGGTTTTCGTCTGCGGAGTCGCCGGGTATCTGCTGGACAAGATGAACTACTCGTCGGCGCCCCTTATCCTGGGCCTGATCCTCGGGAACATGGCGGACTCCTTCTTCAGACGGGCCCTGTACATAAGCCACGGAAACGTCTACAGCCTGGTCAACCGGCCCATCAGCTTCATATTCTTCGCGGCCTGCGTCATCACCGTGGCCAACCAGTTCGGTTTCGCGAAAAAGCTGAAGGCCCTTTTATCGCGGGGCAAGAAATGATGCAGACATCCGCCGACGAAGCCGCCGGTCTGCCGTCGGTCAAAAAACTCAGCACCCTCATCACGGACAATCTGGCCGGACAGATCCAGAACGGCATCCTGAGACCCGGCGAAAGGCTCGTGCAGGAGGACCTGGCGAAGAAATTCAGCGTTTCCCGCGTGGCTGTCCGCGACGCCCTGATGGAGCTGCGCCGCCGGGGTCTTTCGGTTACCATTCCCCGCAAGGGTGACATCGTCCGGCCCGTATCGTGCCGGACCGTCCGGGACCTCTTCGAGATCCGGCGGATAAACGAGAGCCACGCGGTAAGGATTGCCTGCGGAAGTATCGATCCCCCCGGCCTTGCGCGCCTGCGCCGCATCGTGGAGGAACAGGAGGACTGCATCCTCGCGGAGGACGTCGCGGCGTTCATCGCGAAGGACTGGGAATTCCACAAAACCATCTTCGCGTACTGCGGCAACGAACCCCTGCGGGAGCTCATCGACGGCCTGTGGGCGCGCACGCGGCAGGCCCGGAGCGTCGCCCGGAACGACCTGTCATGGGGGAAAAACTGGGGCCGGGCATCCATCCGGCGGCACAAGGACCTGCTGGCGGCGCTGGAAAAGGGCGACGCGGAGGAGGCCGCGGCGATCACGGGCAGGATCATCGACGAAGCGGCGGAAGAACTTGCCGGGGAGCTCGGCGCGGTCGGCTGGGACGCGGGCTGTCCGTAGTTTTATTGCAGCCATTTCTTTTTTTCCCGCGTCACGTTACAATGGATGCGTATATCTTTTTTTCCAAGGAGACCGACATGAAAAACGGCGCCGCGCCCTGGGATTTTCTCGACGCATACAAGGGGACGGTATTCAGCGGTGAATGGCCCACGCTGCCGGAAATGTTCCGCATCACCGTTTCCCGGTTTCCGGACCGGCCGTGCTTCACCATATTCGATCCGGAAAAAACCACGCTGACCTATTCGGAGGCGATGACGCGGATCGTAAGGGTCGCCCAATACCTCCGGTCCATCGGCGTGGACAAGGAAGACCGGGTCGCTGTCTGCGGATCCAACAGCCCGGAATGGGCGACGGCCTACCTGGCCGTCCTTTTCGCAGGAGCCGTGGTCGTGCCCATCGACTACCAGCTCCGGAACGAGGAGGTGGAGAACCTAGTCCGGGCCTCAGGCGCGAAGGCACTGTTCGTCGACGAGGAAAAACTCGATTTCTTCGAGAAAAGCTCCTCCAAATCGATGAAGGTCCACAGCCTGGCGAAGGGCAGGGGCGCATACATATACGAGCTCGCCTCCTCAGGCGACTTTCCCATCAGGCCCGCCGCGACGGAAGACCTGGCCGCCATTCTTTTCACCTCCGGGACGACGGGAACCCCCAAAGGGGTCATGCTGACCCACCGGAACCTCGTTTCCGACTGCTACCTGGCCCAGGCGAATCTCTCGATCTATCACACCGACGTTTTCTACGCCCTTCTTCCCCTGCACCACTCCTACTGCATGCTGGCGGTATTCATCGAAGCCCTCTCCGTGGGGGCGGAAATTGTCTTCGGCAAGCGCCTGGTGATAAAACAGATACTCCACGACCTGAAGGCCGCCCGGGTCACCATGTTTCTCGGCGTGCCGCTCCTTTTCAACAAGGTCCTGGCGGGGATCCTCCGGGGCATAAAGGAAAAGGGCCCGGCGGTGAACGGGATCCTGCATTTCCTGATGTGGAAAAGCGGGCTGGTCAAGAAGGTCTTCAAATTCAATCCCGGCAAGAAGCTGTTCCACACCGTCCTGGACAAGGCGTCGCTGGCCACGGTGAGGATCTGCATATCCGGCGGCGGCCCCCTGGCCCCCAGCGTCTTCCGGAAGTACAACCAGCTGGGCATCGATTTCGTCCAGGGCTACGGCCTGACGGAAACCTCGCCGATCCTGACGCTGAATCCCATTGACCGCTACAAGGAGACCAGCGTCGGCAAGGTCATCCCCGGCGCGGACCTGAAGATCGTCGATCCCGACGAGAGGGGGGCCGGCGAGATCGTCGTGAAAGGACCCATGGTCATGAAGGGGTACTACAACATGCCTGAGGAAACCGCCGAGGTCTTCACCGATGACGGCTACTTCCGGACCGGCGACGTGGGCTACCTGGACGACGAAAATTACCTGTACCTCACCGGCAGGGCGAAGAACCTGATCGTCACCGAGGGCGGAAAGAACGTCTACCCGGAAGAGCTCGAAAACTGCTTCCAGCTCTACGGCGAGATCGACCAGATCCTTGTCCGGGGTTACATCACGAACCCGGAACTTAAATCCGAGGAGATCGAGGCGCTGGTTTTTCCGAATCCGGACATGTTCAAGGCCCCCGAGGGAGGGACGGAGGAACGGATCAAGGCCCTGGTCGACGAGGTCAACAAGGGGCTCCTGCCGTACCAGCGCATCAAGCGGGTGACGGTCCTGGACGAGCCGATGGAAATGACGACGACGAAGAAAATCAAGCGCCACGCCGTCGGCTGACGGCGGCGCCCGTCAGTATTTCCGGTTTTGCGCGGAAAGTACCGCCTTCCGCAGCCGGATCGATTTCGGGGTCACCTCGACGAGCTCGTCCTCCCGGATGAACTGCACCGCCTTCTCGAGGGTCATCGGCAGGACGGGGGTGAGGATCACGTTGTCGTCCTTTCCGGCGGCCCGCATGTTGGACAGCTTTTTCGTCTTCGTCGGATTGACGTTCAGGTCGTTCTCCCGGTTGTGCTCGCCGACGATCATGCCTTCGTAGACCGGATCGCCGGGATTCACGAAGAGGTTTCCCCGGGGTTCCAGGTTGAAGAGCGCGTACGGCACGGCGGTCCCCTCCCGGTCCGAAACGAGGGAGCCGGTGAAACGCTCCGGGAAATCGCCCCGATATTCCTCGTACCCGGACAGGTAGGAGTTCATGATGCCCGTGCCCTTCGTGTCGGTCATGAACTCGTCCCGGTAGCCGATGAGGGCCCGGGACGGCACGCTGAATTCTATCCGGACCCGGCCGGATTCGTGGTTCACCATGCTGACCAGGCGCCCCTTCCGGCGGGACAGCTTTTCGGTGACGATCCCCGTGTACACGCCGACGCAGTCGATGAAAAGATGCTCCACGGGCTCGAGTTTTTTTCCGTTGTCGTACTTGTAGATTACGGCGGGCCGGCCGACGCAGAGCTCGAAGCCCTCCCTCCGCATCGTTTCGATCAGGATCACCATCTGGAACTCGCCCCTGCCCTGCACCACGTACCCGTCCTTGTCCTCCGATTCGTGGATCCGCATGGACACGTTCTGGAGGGTTTCCTTTTTCAGGCGCTCGTAAATCTTTGATGCCTGAACCAGGGAGCCTTCCGTCCCCGAGAAGGGGGAGGTGTTCTTCATGAATTTCATCGCGACGGTGGGCTCGTCCACGGTGATGCGTTTCAGCGCCGCGGGCTTCTCCCGTGTGCAGATCGTGTCGCCGATGTGGACGTTGTCGATGCCGGCGAGGATCAGGATGTCCCCCGCCCCCGCGGACTCGGCCTCGACGATGGCGGGGCCGCTGTAGGTCTGGATCCGGGTCACCCGGAGCGGCCGGGCCTCGCCGGATTCCCCGACGCAGACCAGGCTGTCGTTCTGCCGCGCCCGGCCGTTGTATATCCTGCCCACAGCCAGACGGCCGAGGTAATCCGAATAATTCAGGTCGGAGATGAGCATCTGGAACGGTTTCTCCGGGTCCCCCGCGGGGGGAGGCACTTCCTCGAGGATCGTGTCCAGCAGGATGTCCAGACTGCCGTCCGCGTCGTCCAGCGACTTCTTCGCGATGCCTTCCCTGCCGACGGCGTACAGGACCGGAAACTCGAGCTGGGCCTCGGATGCTCCAAGGTCGATCAGGAGATCGTACACCTCGTTCAGGACCTGCCGGGGCCGGGCGTCCTGCCGGTCGATCTTGTTGATCACCACGACGAGGGCGAGACCGGCGGCAAGCGCCTTGGAAAGCACGAACCGGGTCTGCGGCAGGGGCCCTTCCGCGGCATCCACCAGCAGCACGGCCCCGTCGGCCATGGAAATGGCCCGCTCCACCTCTCCGCCGAAATCCGCGTGTCCGGGGGTGTCGATGATGTTGATCTTGACCCCCTTCCACGCCACGGCGCAGTTCTTCGCGGCGATGGTGATTCCCCGCTCCCTCTCCAGGTCGAGGCGGTCCATCACCCGCTCGTTCACCTCCTGGTTCGCCCGGAAAACCCCGCTGCGCTTCAGGAGGCCGTCGACGAGGGTGGTTTTGCCGTGGTCGACGTGGGCGATGATCGCCACATTGCGGACGGATTGATTCAGATGTCGTGTATGCATGAGACGGTTCCTTTTTTGTGTGTCCGGAGGCTCAGGGGCCTTTCGGGAAGAACAGGGTGTCGAAAACCTTCAGGGCCGACGGGGTCGCAAAATATTTACGCCGGATTTCCCGGACGTTTTCGGCCGAGTCGTCAACGTTCTTTTCCATGATGTTCACCAGGCAGTCGGCCTCGAAAAGAATGCGGAAACCCAGCTCCTCGACTTTTTCATATGTGTGATGGGCCCCGACGACGTCCCGTACCCACATCCTGTCGGCCTCGTCCATCGCGTATCCGGCAAGCAGGTCGTACGCGATCCGGGCCCCCTCCTTTTCCTGGAAGGCATGGGCTCCCGACCCGTGGATCCGGATCGCCTCCGGAATCCCGATGTCGTGCAGAACCGCGGCGCACTCCAGAAGCTTCTTCCGCTTTTCCTCCGTCCCTTCCATGTCGGCGACGAGCCGGGTGAAGCCGTGGACCTTCTGCGCGTGGGCGATGCGGCGGAAATCCCCCCGGAAATAATCCAGCATGTCCATGGTGACCTGGGGAATTTCAAACTTTTTCATGGGACCGCCTCCGGGACTCCACTCTACACTTTAAAGGCAGAGCCGCGCAATTCCCCCGACGACGGGGGGCGCCAGAACGGCGGTGGCAAGGCCGTTCAGGCAGAGCCCGAGGCCGGAAAACGCCGCCTCCTCGTCGCCGATTTCGGCGGCCCGGGCGGTGCCGATGCCGTGGGCGGAAAAACCCATGGCCAGCCCGAACGCCGCGGAATTCGTCACACCCACGAGACGGAGCACCACGGGCCCCAGGGCGGCGCCGAAAATTCCCGTAAGGATCACCACCGCCGACGCGAAGGACGGGACCCCGCCGATCTTTTCCGCGATGTCCATGGCGATCGGCGTCGTTACCGATTTCGGCGCCAGGGACAGCGCCGCTTCCCATGGCGTCCCGAGGAGCACGGCGGGGAGAACGGAGGAAAGAATCCCCACCAGGCTCCCGAAAACGGTGGTCACCAGGATCGCGGGGCCCTGCCTGACGATCAGGTCCATCCGGCGGCACAGCGGCACGGCGAGGGCAACCACCGCGGGGCCGAGAAGCATCGTGATGGCTTCGGTCCCCCGTTTGTAGTCCGGATAGGGTATCCCCGCGGCGGAGAGGAAAACGATGAGGAAAACCACCGATGTCAGAACGGGGTGCAGAAGAACGAGGTTCGTCTTCCTCCGGACGGCGACCGCGGCGCAGTAGACCGCCGCCGTCAGCGCCGCGTACGCCAGGGGCGGAACGAGGGGGTCCGTCATCCTTTTTCCCGCCCTCCCGCAATGCGGGAGTGAAACAGTCCGACGAAACACGCGACGAGGACGGTGCCGGCCGACACCGACACCAGGACCGCCGGCCACGCGTCTCGCAGCAGGTCGAAGCGGCTCATCAGCGCCACGCCGGCGGGCACGAAAAAGAACGAGAGATGTCCCGTCAGGAAATCCGCCGTTTTCTCCACCCGAGCGAGCGGGACGAGTCTCATCCGGAGAAGAACGGTCAGGAGGACCATACCGATGACGCTCCCGGGCACCGGCAGCCCGAAGTACCCCGCCGCGGCTTCCCCCGCGGCCAGGGCCGACAGGATCGCCGCCAGTCCGAAGATGACGTCCATGCCGCCGCGGGGCCGCTCAGAAGCCCAGGCCGTCGCCGACGATGACGACGGTGATGTCCGTCGCCGCGGGCCTGCGTTTCAGGATCGAGTAGACCCGGCAGATGCGGGTCTTTGTCCCGCAGTCCGAACAGGTCCCCGTGACGGTGCAGGGGTTCTGCGTGCCGATGCGCTTGTTGTTCATCGGGGCCGCGAAATGCTCGATCCTCTCCATGGCCTCGTCGATGTTCTTGCGGATCTTGTTCGTTCCGGCGACGACGACGACCTTCCGCGGCCCGAACGTCATGGCGTTGGTCCTGTTGCCGTTGCCGTCCACGTTGACCAGGCATCCGTCAAGGGTCACCGCGTTGGTGCTGGTCAGAAAAACGTCGCACAGGAGCTGCTCCCGCCGGATTTCGATCTTCCGCTCCGCGGAGAGGCCCGGCTCGTTGTGGTTCAGGATCACCGCCCCACTTTCCCGGATCTTCTCCGGCAGCCCGAGCCCGGCTATCGTCACCGAACCGCCGAAACCCACCTTCGCCCCGGACGAGATGAACCCCATGACGAATTCCGCGGCCTTCTCCTTTTCCGGAAAATACACCGCGTCGAATTCATGCTTTTTCAGCGCCTCCACCGTGCGGGCCGCGAGTGCCTCGTGATGCCATTTCAGTATTTCCATACGTGCCGTCCTCCGTCCCCCCATAATACACGACTTTGGCCCGGCCGGAAATGCGTCTATGCGTATTTTTTCGCCAGCGCGTCAAGGAGGGCGTGGAATTCCTCGTGCCTGCCGCCTCCGATGACTTTCTCCTCGAATTCCTCGAATTTTTTCAGGACGGCCGCGTGTGTTTCTTCCGGCAGTTTCGGGTCTCCCAGGGGAAAAAGCACCTCGTTTTCCCTGGCGATGTGCCCCCGGAGCAGATCGATGTAGTCCCGGGCCGCGGCGGCGAAGGCCTTCGCGTCGGGACTGCCGGCGAGCGCTCCGCTCATGGCCCGGATGAAGGCCCGCCCCTTCTCGTGCTCGGCCAGCATGGCCCCGATGGGCCCCCTTTCCCGCGGGACCCCCCGCCGCTCGTACTCGGGGAACAGGAATCCTTCCTCCTTGCCGTGATGACAGGTGTCGGCGAAGGTTTTCAGGAAATCGACCATCCGTCCGGCGTCACCCGGGTCAAGGGGCCTTTCCCCGGTTTCCCCGCCGATCATCCGCTCCAGGATGCCCAGGGCGGTCAGGATCGCCTCGTGCTCGTTCCTCAAATCCCGGCTTGCGTACATATCAGCCTCCTGTAATTTGTTTATGTATAAAATATCGCACCGGCGGGGGACGGAGGCGGTAACAAATGATACGGAAACGATGCGGCGGGGGAGGCGGGAAAGGAAAAGGCGGCCGGTGGTGAAGGAGA
>CAZGUL010000035.1:0-12993 GCA_964529055.1 uncultured Spirochaetaceae bacterium | reverse complement strand
CATCGTGAAACCCAGGCCCAGCAAAGCGTAGACGCTGCCGATGCCCAGTCCCCCGACGATCTGCTCCATCACCTGCATGGTCAGGGTTCCCCGAAAACGAGCTTGTGCGGATTTTCCGCCGCCATCGTCAGGAATTCGTCGTCCCCGATCCCCAGCCCCGAAAGTCCCGCGTGGTAGTCCCGCCAGCCGTCGGCGACGGTCCTCCGGTTCACCTGTCCCAGGTCGGAGGAAAGAACGACTTTTTCGGGCCCGACGATGCGGATCACCTCGACGTAGGCCTCCATCGGGAGATCGTCGATCTCCAGGTTGACGAAGGAAAGCTCCGTGTAAACCCCCGGCAGCCGGCAGAGGTCCCGCTGGGCCGCCGCGGAAAGGGCCGTGACCTGGTAGAGCGGATGGGTCAGGATGATCCGCCCCACACCCCTGTCCACGGCCGCGGGGACGAGAGTCTCCACCTCATCGGCGGACAGGTGTCCCGTCGCGAGGACGAGGTCCTCCGCGGCGACGATGTCCAGGACCTCAAGAGCCGCCCGTGAGAGTTCCCGGCCTCCTCCGTCCCCGCGGCCGCCGAAAACCGTGAGGCCCGTGCCGTCCGGAAAGCGGGTCTGGTAGCGGGGCACCCCGCCCCATTCCACCAGGATGTCGAACCTTTTGTTGTGGGCGAGGTGCGCTTCCGCGTGGATCGTGGGCATCCATACGATGAACCGGCCCGGGTCGATGTCCGCCGCGGCGGCGTCCCGCTTGCAGCCGGACAGGGCCCCCCGGACCGCCTGGGCGCTTATCCCCCCGACGGCCAGGTTCAGCACCACCGAGCCGACCACCGGAACGCCGGCCCGGCCGGAAAGGCGGGCCGCGTCTGCGGTGGTTGCGCGGAAATGGTTCTTCGCGGCGAAACCGATCCGGGAGCCGGCGGCCTCCTCCGCGAGGGAATCGACGGTGTACCGCCGTTTGATGAATTCCGGCCCCACGTGGACATGCAGGTCCAGCAGGGGCCGGGTGAGACGTTTGAAGTCCACCCGCGGCCGCCTATTCGAAAATGGTGTAGGCGCCGCCGCTTATCCGGATCACCATCATGTCCCGGGGGGAATCGCCGGTGGCGTCGAAACTCATGGTCCCCGTAACTCCCGCATAGCCCTTCGTCGCCGCCAGGGCGTCCCGCACCAGCTTGCGGTCCAGGCCGGCCTTCTCGATCGCGGCGCCGAGAATCATCACGGCGTCGTAGGTCTGGGCAGCGTTCGGGTCCGGGTTTCGGCCGTACCTGGCGTTGAACTTTTTCGTGAAGTCCGCGACCCGCGGGTCCCTGGAGCCGGGATGGTAGGTCTGGCACATGATGGTTCCCTCGGTGGCGGCGCCGCCGAGTTCGACGTACTTGTTGTTCGTGAGTCCGCCGGAGCCCATGAGCTGGACCTTGAGCCCCATTGAAGCGGCCTGCTTCGCGATAAGGGCGGCTTCCTCGTACATGCTCCAGATGATCAGCGTGTCGGGATTCGCTTCCTTCACCTTCATCAGCTGGCTGGAATAGTCCAGGTCGCCCTGGTTGAAGGTCTCCGCCGCCACCGGGGGCTTGCCCATCTTCGTCGCCACGTCGAGAACGACCTTGTAGCCGTCCTTGCCGTAGTCGTTGGAAACGTACATCACCGCGAGCCGATTTTTCCCGAGCTTGTTCAAGGCGATCCTGACGATGTTCTCGGCCTGCACGGCGTCGGTGGCCGCGGTCCGGAAAATGAAGGGGTTTCCCTTCTGGGTGATCGCCGGGGAGGTGGACATGGAGGTGATCTGCGGGACTCCCGCTTCCTTCGTCACTTCCATGTTGGCCAGGGTGCAGGAAGACTGGACGGCGCCGAGGACCGCGAGGGCGTTGTCCTTGTGCACCAGCCGGGTGACGCCGCTTATGGACTTCGTCGGGTTGCCCTCGTCGTCCACGACGACCAGCTTCAGCGTGAACCGGTCCTTGAACCGGGCGTTCAGCTCGTCCAGGGCCAGGGCAGCCGCGTCCCTGAGGGTGTTGCCGGACTGGGCTCCCGGTCCGGTCATCGGTCCGATCGCACCGATGACGGCTTCCCGCGCCTCAGCCTTTCCCGCCGCGAAAACGGCCCCGGCCGCGGCAAGAAAAATCGCCGCGATGAGCATCGTTCTTTTTGTCATGATACAACTCCTTGTATGACTTAAGTTTATAAACCTTCTCCGAGATAGATGTCCCGGACGCGTTTATCCCCCAGCATGTTTTCCCGGGAGCCTTCCAGCGCAACCCGGCCTTTTTCCAGAACGTACGCCCGCGAGGCCGCCCCGAGGGCGAGCCGGGCGTTCTGTTCCACCAGAAGAACGGCGGTCCCCCGCCGGTTGATTTCCCGGATGATTTCGAAAATCTCCGCCACCAGAAGCGGCGCCAGGCCGAGGGACGGCTCGTCCAGCAGCAGCAGCGCCGGCTCCGCCATCAGCGCCCTGCCGATGGCGAGCATCTGCTGCTGGCCGCCGGAAAGTCCGCCGCCGGGGTTTCCGCGTCTTTCCCCGAGGAGGGGAAAAAGTTCGTACGCCGCGGCGAGGAGTCTTTCGACGTCCCCGCCGCCGAGGCGGCGGTGATGGGCGCCCATCAGAAGGTTTTCCTCCACCGACAGCAGGGGAAAGATCCTCCGTCCCTCGGGGACCATCGATATGCCCCGCCGGACGATGTCGTGGGATCCCAGGCCGCGGATTTCCTCCCCGCGGAAGAGGATCGACCCCTCGGCGGAGGCGTAGGCGGGAAGCACCCCGCAGACCGCGAAGAGGATCGTGCTTTTGCCGGAACCGTTGTTTCCGATCAGGGTGACGATTTCCCCTTCGCCCACGGCGAGGTCCACCTCCGCGGCGGCCTTTACCCCGCGGTATCGGCAGGTCAGTCCCCGCAGTTCCAGAAGCGGCGCGCCCATCAGGCGTCCTCCGCCCGGCCGAGATAGGCCGCGACGACGTCCGGGTTCCGGCGCGTCTCCTCCGGCGTTCCGGACGCGATGACCTTGCCGTAGTTGAGGACCCAGACCCTGTCGGAGATGTTCATGACCACCCGCATGTCGTGTTCCACCAGCAGGATCGTGACGCCCCCGGCCGCGACCCTGCGGATGAGGGCCGTCATGTCCGCCGTCTCCCCGATGTTCATTCCCGCCGTCGGCTCGTCCAGCAGCAGCAGTTTCGCGTTCATGGCCAGGGCGCGGCCGAATTCGAGCCGCCTCTGCAGGCCGTACGGAAGGTCCACGGCCCGGAAATCAGCGACGTCTCCGAGGCCGAGAAACGCGAGCGTCTCCTCGGCGGCGGCCTTCCGCCTCCGGGCGTCCCGGAGTGCGGCCGGCAGTCCGAACACCTCCCCGAAGAAGGACGACTCGCCCCCCAGGTACCGGGCGAGTTCTACATGCTCCCGGACCGAGAGGTGCTCGAAGAGCTTGATGTTCTGGAACGTGCGGCCGACGCCGAGGGCGGCGATCCGGTGGGCGGAGAGCCTCTCTATGGGCCGGCCGCGGAAAAAGATCCGCCCCGACTCGGGCCGCAGGGAACCGGAAATGAGATTGAAGATCGTGGTCTTTCCCGCGCCGTTCGGGCCGATCAGGCTCGTGATGCTGCCTTCGGCGACGCGCATCGACAGGCCCGAAACGGCTTTGAGTCCCCCATACCGGAAGTCCACGTTATCGAGTGCAAGAATATCCATCGGAAATTATACGCGTACCGTATAATGTACCTCTTCCCCTGTCAAGGCATCAGAAGGTTCGGAAGAAACATCACCAGTCCCGGAACGTAGGTGATGAGCAGCAGGACAGCCACCATGACGAGGAAAAACGGGATGAAAGCCCGTATCGTGTCGGTGATGGATATCTTCGCAATTCCGCAGGCCACGAACAGGCAGACCCCCACGGGCGGGGTGAAGAGCCCGATGGCCAGGTTAACCACCATGATGACCCCGAAATGCACGGGATCGACGCCGATCTGCTGGACGATGGGCAGCAGGATGGGGGTGAAGATGATCACCGCGGGACTCAGGTCCAGCCAGGTCCCGACGAAAAGGAGCAGCAGGTTGATCAGCAGCAGAATGAGGAATTTGCTCTGGGTCACCGATAGGATCGCGTCGCCGATGACCTTCGGCACGCCCTGGTTCGCGAAGAGCCAGCCCAGGGCGCTCGCCGTGGCGATCATCAGCGCCACCATGCCGGTGGTGGTCGCGACTTCCAGCAGGATGCCCGGGATGTCCTTCAGCTTCAGTTCCCGGTAATACAGGGTGCCCAGCAGGAACGAGTACAGGGCGGCGATGCCAGCCGCCTCCGTGGGGGTGAAGAAACCGCTGACAATGCCGCCCAGGATGATGATGATCGTCATCAGCGCGGGGATGCCCTTCAGCACGACCCGGAGGGATTCCCGGAGTGTCACGGTGACTTCCACCGGGTAATTCCGCTTCCGGGCGAACACGAAAGTCACGGCCATCTGCACGAGTCCGACGAGGACGCCGGGTATGAAGCCGCCGAGAAACAGCCGTCCGATTGAGGCCCCGGAGGCGACCCCGTACACGACCATCGGGATGCTCGGCGGGATCATGACGCCGATGGTGGAGGACGTCGCGGTCACGGCGACGGAAAAATCCTTTTCGTAGCCCTTGTCGATCATCGCGGGAATCAGGATCGCGCCGACCGAGGATGTGTCCGACGCGGCGGAGCCCGTGATGCCGGCGAAGAACATGCTCGCGACGATGTTGATGTACGCGAGCCCTCCGCGCAGGTAGCCCACCAGCACCCGGGAGAGATTGATGAGGTCCGTCGTTATTCCCCCCAGGGCCATCATCCTGCCGGTCAGGATGAAGAGCGGCACCGCGATCAGGGTGAAGGTGTCGATGCCGACGAACATCCGCTGAACCAGCACCGCCAGGGGAAGGTCGCCGGTGAGAAGTATGCCCGCGAAGGCGGCGATGCCCGTACCGACGGCGATGGGGACGTTCAGGAACATCAGGCCGATCATGACGGCGAACACGACGATGCTGATCATATTTTATTCTCCCCGCCGCGGTTTCCCAGAATCAGCACGAGCTGGTATGCGCTGAATACAACGAAGAAAAAGCCGGTCACCGGCAAAACGAAATACATCGTTGCCATGGGCCAGCGCAGGATGGGGCTTTTCTGGAAAGTCGTCATGCCCATCATGACGATGCCGTAGTGCAGCATCAGGTAGCCGAAAAACAGGACCAGGGTCTGGATGAAGATCTCGACGGCCCATCGCACCCGGGAATTGAATTTCAGGAAGAAATAGTCGATTCCCAGATGGAGCTTCAGCCGCAGGGTGTACGCGGCGCCCAGGAAGCAGAACCAGATGAAGGCGAAGCGTGAAAGTTCCTCGGTCCACGAAAAGGGATGGATCATGATGAAACGGGAGAATATCTGCAGCAGGATCGTCAGGGTCAGTATGATGCCGACGATCTTCAGCACCGCCGCCAGCACGGTATCGAAAAGAAAATCGATGAGTTTTTCCATACAAGCCTCGCGGGAAACCGGCCCGCCGGAGCGGGCCGGCCTGGTGTCAGTTGGTGGTCAGAAACGCGTCGATGAGGTCCTTGCCGATCTTGTCCTGGTACTCGGCGTAGAGGGGCTTCACCTTCTCGATGAAGCTGGACTTGTCGGCGATCTGGTTCACCTTCATGCCCTTCTCCTCGAGGATCTTGATGGCTCCGGCGAGCTGATCCTTGTCCTGGGTCGTGGCATAGGCGCCGGCGGTCTTTCCGGCGTCGAGAATGATCTTCTGCAGGTCGGCGGGCATCTTCTTCAGATACTTGCCGTCCATGGCGATGACGTTCGGGGTGATGAAGTGCTCGGTCAGGGAGACGAACTTGGTGACTTCGTATTCCTTTTCGGTGATGATCAGGGGCGGGCTGTTTTCCGCGGCGTCGACGACCTTCGTCTGGAGGGCCATGTAGCGCTCGTTGGCGGAAATGGGAATCGGCTTGGCGCCCAGGAGTTCCATGGTCTTGACCATGACGGGGCTCCGCATGACGCGGATCTTGAGGCCGTTGAAATCCGCGGCGGAGGCGATGGTCCCGCGGGAGCTGTAGACGCTGCGGGGGGTCCTGACCATCCAGCCGATGATCTTGATGCCCGTCTTGTCCTCCAGGGCCTTGGACAGAATGTCGCCGACTCCTGCGTTCAGGACCTTGATCTGGTGGTCGACGCTCTTCGAAATGTAGGGCATGTCCATGACCATGAACTTGTTGTCAACCGCCGACAGGACCGACGTGTTGATTTCGGCGATCTGGATGCTGCCCATCTGCAGACCCTCGATGTAGTCCCGGTGGCCGCCGAGCTGGCCCGAATGGGCCACCTGGACCTCGACCCGGCCCTTGCTGTCCCGTTCGACGATTTCCTTGAAGTGGAAAAACGCCTTGACGCAGGAATCCTGCGGGTTGCTGGGAGTCGCCATCTTGATGACGAACTTCTCCGCGGGTTTTGCCTCTTTCGCGCCGCCGGCGAACGCCGGGGCCGCGACCATGGCGGCGGCGACCAGGATCGCCGCTGCCGTCCATAACATCTTCTTCATGTCTTCCTCCTGAAAATTGTGTTGCGGAAATACCGAAAACCGGTTACAGTGATGCTGTCACATTCTACCGGTTGATTACCGGTAGGCAACTATAGCACGAAAACCGCGGCGGCGCAACTTATTTTTCGGAAAGGATCACGGGTGGCATTCCGGCGGGAGCAAAGCAAATACATCCACGTTTACGAGGCCCTCAAGGCGTCCATCAGCGGCGAGAAGTCGGTGTCCGAAAAATATCTGCCGCCGGAACGGGAACTGGGCCGGCGTTTCTCGGTGGACAGACTGACCGTGCGGCGGGCCCTGGACCTCCTGGTCAGGGACGGGCTCGTGCGCAAGCAGCCCGGCAAGGGGACCCTGGTGCTTCCCTCCGTCGAGGCGCCGGCGAGAAACGGCGTTTCCCGGACTGCGGCCTTCGTGCTGCCCCGGGGGACCCACCGGGTGGACCGCATCACCGAACCTTTCAACGCGAAGCTGTTTTACCTCATTGAAAAGGAACTGAAGCTCCGGGGCTGTCATCTCCTGTACACCACCGTGGAGGAGGACGAGAGAATTCCGGAGAGCATCGTCCACAGCGGAGCCGACGGCATCATCTTCACGAGCCAGGTCCCCGACAGGACCCTCGTCCAGGCGCGGGGGCTGGACATTCCCGCGGTTCTGATAAACCGCGTGTCGGACCATTTCCCGATGATCCTGGAGGACCGCTACCACGGGTTTCTCGCGGTCCTGGAGCACCTCGCCGCGGCGGGACACCGGAACATCCTGTTCATCAACGGCGTCGCCGGGCATTACACCACCGAAACCTGCGCCGCCGCGGCCGCGGATTTCACCGCCCGGAACGGGGACGTGAAAATCTCCACCCTTCCCAGCTGCTGGGATTTCGACGGCGGGATGGCCGCCATGCGGCAGGTCCTGCGGCAAGCCGGAGAGCCGCCGACGGCGGTCTGCGCCTGCAACGACACCGTGGCCATCGGGGCGATGGAGGCGGCGAAACAGGGCGGGATGGCGGTGCCGGACCGGGTGAGCTTCGTCGGCTTCGACGACACCGAACAGTGCGCGCAGTGCGTCCCCCGGCTGTCCACGGTGAACGTCGGAAGCCCCCTCATCGCGCGGCTGGCGGTGGAACAGCTTTTTTCGATGATGGCCGGGGGAAATCCCGGGCCGGTCAGGACCATCGTTCCGACCCGGCTCGTTCTGCGGGATTCGATCCGGAACCTGCAATAACGCGGAGAGATAAAATCAAGGAGTGTACGGAATGAAACAGTTCAGGGAAAACAACGCCTTTCTTCAGCTCCCGGAAAACGCCCGGGCGCGGTCGCTTCTGAAATCCATGGGCTACGACACCGAAGACCTGAAGCGCCCCCGGATCGGGGTCGCGAATTCCTGGGGGGAAACGAGCCCCGGACACATCCACCTCCGGGCCGTCGCCGACGCGGCGAAGGCCGGAATCTGGCAGGCCGGCGGAACGCCCTTCGAATTCAACAGTCCGGCCCAGTGCCCCATGTCCGTGGGCGAACACGGCATGCGCTACGATCTGCCGACCCGGGACATCATCGCCGCGGAAGTGGAGGCGATGGCCGAAATCGGCCTTCTGGACGGGCTGGTGCTCATTTCCTCCTGCGACAAGAACGTACCCGCCCACATTCTCGCCGCGGCGCGGCTGGACATCCCGGTCATCTTCGTCACCGGCGGGCCCATGAGCTCCGGCGGGTCCTGCCTCAAAACGGTGACGATCTCGAACCTGGACGCGGAATGCTACATGTACGGCGTCGGCGATCCCCGGGTCTCACCGGGGGAACTCCTGGAAATCGAGGACGCCAGCTGCCCCGGCGCCGGCTCCTGCGCCATCCTCGGCACCGCCAACACGATGCAGTGCATGACCGAAGCCCTCGGTCTCGCCCTGCCCGGCGGGGGAACGGCGCCGGCAGTATCGGCCAAACGGATCTGGCTCGCGAAAGAGTCCGGCCGCCGCATCGTCGCCCTGGTCAGGGAGGAGGTGACCTCCCGGAAAATCATCACGAAGGCCGCCCTGCGGAACGCGATCAAGATCCTGCACGCCATAGGCGGCTCGACGAACGCGGTGGCGCACCTTCTGGCCCTTTCCTACGAGCTGCACTGGGAGAAGGAAATCAACCTGGACCTCATCGAGAAGTTCAGCGACGAAATGCCCTGCATAACCTCGGTGACCCCGGCGGGGACCCATTCGATGGGCGACTTCGACGACGCCGGCGGCGTGCAGGCGGTCATGAAGGCCGTGGAAGAGCGGCTCGAGACGGACGTTCTCACCGTTTCGGGGCGCACGCTGAAGGAACAGCTCGCGGGGGTCAAGTTCACGCCCTCCGACGTCATCCACGATGTCGCGAATCCCACGGCGAAGAACGGCCTGGTCATCCTGCGGGGCAATCTGGCCTGCTCGGCGGTGGTCCGCACGCCGGTCATCCCGAAGGGCATGCTGAAGCACTCCGGTCCCGCCCGGGTGTTCGGCAGCCAGGAGGACGCCATCGCCGCCCTGCGGGCGCGGAAAATCGCGGCGGGGGACGTTCTGGTTCTCCGCTACGAGGGACCCAGGGGCGGTCCCGGTTTCAACGAGGTGTTCAAGGTCATCGGATTCCTGAACGCCCTGGGTCTGGAAACGAAGTGCGCGCTGGTCACCGACGGCCGCATTTCCGGTTTCGCGAAGGGGCCGTACATCTGCCAGGTCTCGCCGGAGGCTGCGGTGGGCGGCCCCCTTGCTCTGGTGCGGGAAGGCGACATCGTCAGCATCGACGTTCCCGGCCGCAGGCTGGATGTCGCGGTCGACGCGGCCGAGATGGAGAAGCGGCGGCTCGAGTGGAAGGCCCCGCCGCCGCGGGTAACCGAAGGCGTTCTGACCCTCTACGCCCGCCTCGCGAATCCCGCGGAACTCGGCGGCGGCATCAACATGCGGCTTTAGCATCGTCACCGCGTCCGGAACGACGAAACCGCCACCCCCAGGACGATCAGAAGGCCCCCGGCCGCGGCTTCAACGGAAAGCCGCTCGCCGAGGACCAGGAAGGCGAGGACCGCGGCCAGCACGGGCTTGACGAAAAACACCATCGATCCCCTGCCCGCGCCGATCACCGCGAGGCCCTTGAAGTACAGGAGATACGCGAGCCCGGTCACGAAAACCGCCAGGTACAGCACCGCGGGCAGGTCCGCGGGGCGGACGGCGAAAACCGGGATGTCCAGGACGAGCAGGACCGGCGCCATCGCGGCCGCTCCGATGACGAAGGCGTAGGCGTTCAGCTTCAGGCTTCCGACGGCGACGCCGACTCCCCGGGCGAGGTATGTGTACAGGCCGAAGGCGACGGCGGACGCGAGGGCAAAAAGGTCGCCTGAGTTGAAATCAAGGCCGCCCCGGAGGTCGGGCAGAAAGAACACCCCCAGGCCGGTTGCCGCGATCCCCAGCCCCGCGGCAAGACGCGGCCCCGGCCTTTCCCCGCCGATGAGGACGGAAAACAGGGCGACGAACAGCGGGTTGGTGCTGAAAAGCAGGGCGATCCGCGACGCCTTCGCGTCCGGCAGCGAAAGGCCGACCTGCATCAGGTTCATCGCGACGCCGACGATGAGGACCCCGAGCGCGGCGGTCCTGGCCAGCATGAACTTGTCGATTGCGGTGTCCCGGCGCAGCGCGAGGATCAGGAAAAGGATCCCCCCGCCGATCAGGAACCGCATGAAGTTGAGCTGGAAGGGATTCGCCGACGCCGCTGCGAACCGGGAAACCACCTCGTAGGTGCTGAAAAGGAATATGGTGGTGAAAAGCTGGAGATAGCCCCGGCCCCGGTCGCTCATCGGCTATCCGGCGAAGTTCCGGGCGGCGTCGACCATGGCCTTCAGGTTCTCCACCGGGCTCTTCGGGACCACCTCGCAGCCCGAACCGAGGATGAAGCCGCCTTCCAGGGCGCCGCAGCCCTTCATGCAAGCCCCGGCCTCCCGGCGCACCAGGTCGGGGGTTCCCTGGAAGAGCACCGTCGTCGGCTCCAGGTTGCCCATCAGGGCGACCTTTCCTCCGGTGAGCCGCTTCGCCTCCGCCATGTCCACCTTCGCGTCGATCTCCAGGATATCGGCGCCGGTTTCGGCCATCAGCGGAAGGATCTTCCGGGTGTCGCCGCAGATGTGCAGGATCGTCACGGCGCCCTTCGCCCGGGCCTTCGGGCCGATGGCGGAGAAGACCTTGCACTCGAAGGGATAGACGTACTTCTCGTAGATCGCCGGGCTTATCATGCTGAGGGAGGCCAGGGAATCCCCGGCCTGCGCCGTGTCCGACCCGGCCTCCAGCAGTGCCGCGAGAAACGCGATGAGGGCGTCGGAGGACAGCTCCATCAGGTCCAGAAGGCGCTTCCGCCTGTCCGCGTCCTCCTCCGCCTCGGCGGTGGCGATTTCCATCAGGAAATACTCCGTGCCGCCGGCAAGGTAGCTCGCCAGCGAGAAGGGCCCGGTCCCGGGACCGCGCAGGGCCACCGCGTCGCCGAAATGGTCCCGGAGCTTGTGTATCGCGTCCAGGTAGACGTGCATCCTGCCGTCCCGGTACGGGTCCGGCACCCGGAGACGGCCGATCTCGTCCAGGGTCTCCACCGCGGGCCTTACCAGGTTCGGGGTCGTGTCGAAGGGCTGGTTGATGACGCAGCCGAAGCCCTCGGCGATGTAGTAGTTGTCCGACTGGGCCACCACGACGTCGTGGCCGAGGGCCTCCCAGGTCTTTATCTGGGCCTCCGCCATGCGGTCGGCGCTGGTGTTGTAGATGGAAATCGGCGTGCCCGCAAGGGCGGCGCCGAAGTTGCCGTTGTAGGGGGCGGCCGGAACCCTGTCCGGCCTCTTTCCCCGGGCCGCCGCGAGAAACCGCTCGCGGGATGTCATGCTAGTCAAACTGGAGCCCGCCGTTCTGGTCGATGATCTCCCCGGTGATGAAGCCGGAAAGCGGGTGCGCAAGAAAGCGCACGGTGTGGGCCACTTCCTCCGCCTCGCAGAAGCGGCGGACCGGAATTTTCTGGAGCAGAGCCTGCCTCTGCTCCTCGGTGAGCTGGACGGTTATCATCGGCGTTTTTACGTACGCCGGCGCGATGCCGTTCACCGTCACGCCCGAGGAGGCGAGCTCCGCGGCAAGGCTGAAGGTAAGCGAAACGAGGGCCCCCTTCGAAACCGAGTAGGCCGTGCCCGCGGTGATGCCGCCGGTCTTCGCCGCCAGGGACGTGATGTTGATGATCCGCCCCCAGCCTTTCTTCTTCATGCCTTCCATGAAGGCCCTGCTGAAGTAGAAGGCGCCGTCCAGGTTCACAGCCAGGACCTTCCTCCATTCCTCCGGGGAGGTTCCCACGGCCTTGTTGTTGGACAGGATGCCCGCGTTGTTCACCAGGATGTCCACCCCGCCCCATTCCTTTTTGACCTTTTCCGCCGCGGCGGCCACCGCCGTCGGATCGGCGATGTCGCAGCCGATTCCCAGGGCCCTGCCCGCGGGGAGCCCGCGGCAGAACTCGTCCAGCTTCGCCTGGTCCAGGTCCACCAGCACGACCCTGCAGCCGTCTTCCATGAGCGCCGCGACGATCGCCCTGCCCAGAACGCCCATGGCGCCCGTGACGAGGGCGGTTTTTGTTTCCGCCATATTTTACCTCGCTACTTCGACAGTATCCGGTGCAGCTCCCCGCCGAGCCGGACGGCTTCCTCCGGTGTTCCCGTGGAAGTCTGGATGAAAAGCCCCGTGGATCCGAAAAAGTCCAGGATTTTCTTCGAATACGCCGCGAGGTCCGTCTTCGCGTTTTCCCCGTGGTCCCAGTAAAAGTGCCGAAGGTACAGGGCGGTCCTGCCCGCCGCGGCGTCCCGGATGACCTCCCAGTTCGGGTTCTGCGGGATCGTGAAATCCAGTCCCTTCAGGTTTTTGATCTCCATCATCGCGGCGACCACGTTCTGCACGTCGCCGCAGGAATGCACGACGATGCCGCCGAAGGCCTCGGCGATCATGCTGTTGTATTTGACGCCGAACTCCCGGTAGAGATTCGGCGAAAGAAGGGCCGCGGTGTCGTCGCTGATCCTGATGCCTCCCTCCCGCGGGACGTGCCACATTTCGTGGCTGATGGAAAAGAGGTTTTCGATGCGCCGGAACTGCTCCCCGATGTAGCCGATGGTCGCCCGGGTGATCTTCTCCATCAGGACATGCACCTCGTCGGGGTACAGCATCAGCGCCTCGATGAAGGAGGTGTAATCCCAGATCAGGGAGGCCGTCACCAGCGGCGACGGGATGTTGACGCTCCGCAGGGGCATGCCGGAATGTGTCTGCAGGTACTCCACCCGCTCCCAGGCGCGACGGAAAGCCGGGTTGTCCGCCGGGTCCGGCACCTCCAGCTTGTGCACGTCGGCGGCGTTTTCCTCCCGGATCAGGGGCTTGATCCACGGGTCCGCCTCGTCGTTCACCGTGGTCTCGCAGCCGAAGGCCGCCGCAACGATGCCGATGCC
>CAZGUL010000034.1:6141-13090 GCA_964529055.1 uncultured Spirochaetaceae bacterium | reverse complement strand
GAGCTCGTAGGTGATTTTCGGCGCCGCCTTGCGGAGCAGGGCCGCGAAATCCTCCTCCAGCACCGGGATGATCTCCGGCATCATTTCGATGACGGTGACGGGAACCCCGATCATGCTGAAAAAGGACGCGAACTCCATTCCGATGTAGCCGCCGCCTACGACGACCAGATTTTTCGGCGGTTCCTTGATCTGCAGAATTTCTGTGGATGTCATGACCTTCGGGTGTCGGACGCCGGGGATCGGGGGAACCGCCGGGCTCGAACCCGTGGCGATGATGACGGCCTTCCCCGTGTACCGGGTCCCGCCGACCTCCACGGTCCTGTTGTCCAGGAGCCGGCCCTCGCCGGTGACGACCTCGACGCCGAAACGCTTCATGCCCGCGGCGATGCCCTTCCGGAGGGTGTCCGTTACCCGGCCTTTCCAGGCCATCGCCTTGTCCAGGTGGAAAACCGCGTTGTCCACGGTGACGCCGAAAGTCTCGGATTCCTTCGCGTGGGCATAGGCCTTCGCCCCGGCGAGGAGGGTCTTGGTCGGGATGCAGCCGGCGTTGAGGCAGACGCCCCCCAGTTCGGCCTTTTCTACGAGCAGGACCTTGAGCCCCGCGTGTCCGGCGCGCTCGGCGGCGACGTATCCGCCGGGTCCGGCTCCCAGAATGATGATATCGTGCATGGTCTATCCTTTCGCGAGAATGAGATCGAAACGCGAGAGCGTCTCGGAGAGTTCCTTCAGGAAACGGGCCCCCGGCGCCCCGTCCACAGCCTGGTGGTCGATTGTCAGGGACAGCCCCAGGGTGGGGACGAATTCCACCTTGTCGCCGGACATGACCGGCTTCGGCGTCACCGCGCAGACCCCGAGAATCCCGGCCTGCGGGCTGTTGAGAACCGGCGTGAAGCTTTCGATTCCCAGGGCGCCCAGGTTCGTGATCGTGAAGGTGCCTCCGGCGAGTTCGTCGGGGGTGATTCCGCCTTCCAGGCAGCCCCCTGCCAGCCGCTTCGCCTCGGCGGAGATTTCCTTCAGCGAAAGAGTGTCCGCGTTCCGGATGACGGGAACCATGAGGCCCCGGGGGGTGTCCACAGCGAAGCCAAGGTGGACCCTGCCGAACCGGACGATCCGGTCGCCCAGCCAGTGGGCGTTCAGCTCCGGAAAGAGGGGCAGGACGCGGGATACGGCGTACAGGACGAGGTCGTTGATCGTGATGCCCGAGAGGCCGAGGCTTTCGGGGCTTTCCTTCAGTTTTTTGCGGAAGGCAAGGAGGGCCCGGGCGTCAGCGCCGGAATTCAGGGTGAGCTGGGCCGCGCCGCGCAGGGAGGCGAGCATTCTTTCGGCGATGAGCTTGCGGACGCCCTTCACCGGGATCTCCTCCACGGGGCCGGGGAAGTCCGCCGCTCCGCGGCCGGCCGCGGCGGAAACCGCGGCCGCACCGGGCATGGCCGCCGGAGCCTGCCGGGGGGCGAGATCGGCCAGGGTCACCCGGCCGCCCGCGCCGCGGCCTTCCGCAGGAACCGCCAGGCGGGAGGAAACGGCCTCCGCGACGGCCGCGGGGCTGAGGGGCTGACGGCCGCCCAGGGCGGCGAGGACATCGCGCTCGATTATCCGTCCGCCGGGACCCGTTCCGGCGAGACCTTCCAGTGAAAGACCTTTCGCGGCGGCCAGGTTGCGCGCCCGCGGCGAGGCCTTGCCGGACGATGCGGGGCCGGAAAAGGCGGCCGGCGACGGGCCGAACGGGGCCGCAGCGGATGCGGGCGCTGCTGGGGAAGGAGAGACCCCAACGGGGGAAGCGGCTTTTTCCGGCTTCGCCTCTTTCGCCTCCGCCGCGGGGGCTTCGACTTTCTCGCCAGCGGCGCCGATGTACGCGATGGGCGTCAGGACCGGAACGTCCGCGCCTTTCGGCCTGGTTATTTTCAGAAGAACGCCGTCGGCCGGCGCTTCCACTTCGAAGGTCGCCTTGTCCGTTTCGACTTCACACAGGATGTCGCCGGCTTTCACCGCGTCTCCCTCGTTTTTCCGCCATTCCAGGATCAGGCAGCTTTCCACCGATTGTCCTTGCCGGGGCATGAGTACTTCCGTGGCCATGGGATCTCCTTTACGTTATACGTTTTCCAGAATGATTCCGGCTTCCGTAATGCGCTGCCGCGCGGTCCCGTCCAGGCCGGAGTCGGTTATGATGCGGCTCACGGCGGAAAGGGGAAGGACCTTTACGAAGCCGGTTTTTCCGTATTTGGTGCTGTCCGCCGCGAGAACGGTTTCCCTCGCCTGGGCGGCCATCTTCTTGACGATTTCCGCCCCCTCGACGAGGTGGGTGGAAAGTCCTTTTTCCAGGGTGAAGCCGTCGGTGCCGACGAAGGCCCGGCGGACATGGAATCTTTCGAGTTCCTGCAGGGCTATGGGGCCGACGGTGGATTCGGTGCTGGGACGAAAATCCCCGCCGATCACGGTGAGGCGGATCGCCGGGTTCGCCCGCGCGTAGGGGACGACAAGAAAATTGTTCGTCACGATGCTGACGTCCCTTTTCCCGAACAGGTAACGGGCGATGAGCGCCGTGGTCGTTCCCGCTTCGATCATGATGGTGTCGCCGTCCTCGACCAGGGCGGCGGCCGCCTTCGCGATCCGGTTTTTTTCATCAACCCGGTTCCGCTGGTGGTCCATCATGTCGGGATGGAAGGTTGGGAAGGCTCCCCCCCAGGTGCGGAGGATGAGACCCTTCTTCGCCAGGGCGTTGAGGCTCGCGCGGACGGTCACAGGAGAGACGCCGAGACGTTTTCCCAGGTCCGCGACCGTGACCGCCGGATCGTCGGATACCAGGTTGAGGATCTCTTTTTCCCTCTCGGTCATGTTCGTATGCACGGCGGTCCTTTTGAAACGCTTTCTAAATACTTACGAATTGATTACTATACTATGTCAATTTGGAAAATTAATCAAGGAGGATTTCAATTTATAATCTGGAATATTAGTTCCTTATATGCTATAGGTTGAAGTCTGATGCAAAGCCTCGACGATCTTCTCAGTCTCCGGGACAAGCTCCGGAGGATCATTTTTCTCCAGTGTCTCTCGTTCGCCGCCATGGGAGCGGGTAATCCTTTTCAAAGCCTGTATTTAAAGCATGTCGTCCGGCATCCCGACGGGACGCCGTCCTACAACCTCATCGGACTTCTGCTGTTCGCCCAGGCGGCGGCAGGCATGGTCGGCACCCCGATCGCCGGCTACATGGCGGACAGGTTCAAAATCCAGAACCGGATCCTTTTCATCTGCGCCATCGTCGTCGTGGCAAGCTCGCTGGTCACCGCGGTTCCCGCTCTAGCGGGGGATGGAGGCCGCTTCCCCCTGGGGCTGATTTTTCCGATTTTCATCGTCTCCCTGACCTTGAACGGCATGTTTTTCCGGCCCATAAGCCCCATCATCGACACCGAGACCCTGGAATACCTGCACGAAAAATACGGCAGCGGGGACCGGTACGGGCGGATCCGCCTTTTCGGATCGGTGTCCTGGGCGGTAACGTCCATTCTCTTCGGCTTCATTCTGCAACGGACAGGATTGTTTCATCTCACCATCCTCGGGTACGCCGCGGGTTTCGCGGGCCTCGCCTTTGTCGCGAAATCCGGCTTCCGCGCGCGGATCACCTCGGTGCGCATCCCCTGGGAGCACCTGAAAAAGGACGGCATGTACAAGGCGATGCTGTTTTTCGCGTTTTTCATGGGCGTCGCGATAAACACCTCGTTCATTTTCACGAGCTACCTCATGGAGGACGCCCGGGCGGGTTATTTCGAAATAGGGCTGGCCTTCGGTCTGGCGGCCCTGCCGGAGATCCCGGTCATGTTCTTTTCCCGGAAAATCAAGGCCCTCGTGGGAAACAGGGGCATGATCGTCGCCGGCTCCCTGGTGATGATCCTCAAGTTGTACTTTCTCGTGCAGGTTTCCCACACGAAGGCCACCTGGCTTTTCATACTCGTTCATTGCATGCACGGCGTCGGTTTTTCGCTGTTTTTTCTCGGAATTATCGACATCATGGACCGGCGGGCCCACGAAGACCTCCGGGCGACCTACCAGAACCTTTTTTACCTGGTCTGGAGCTTCGCCATAGCCTGCGGGAGCCTCTTCGCCGGGTACGTCATCGGCCGGTACGGCAACACAAGCCTGATGGCCGCGGACGGGGCGATCGCAGCCGCCGCGCTGACGTTCTTCCTCGTTTTTGTCCGGGGTAACGGTCCCGCGAAAAAGACGGCCCCACCCGTAGAGGCGTCTTCCTGAGTTTGACGCTGTATCAAGAGTACTACAAGAATATGTAGGTTAAAATTTGACAAAAAAAAGATAAAAGATTTTCTTAAAAAGGACTAAAGATATTGACAATGCAATCGAATAAGAGTACTAGAGTTATATACTCTCCTTAGGAGTGAAACAGAGAATGATCGACAGACTTGCAGCCATCGAAGAGGATCCTCCCAGTCTTCAGGAGGAACCTCCCGAGCCTCAAACGGCCCGGCTGGGGGACCTCCCAACCCCTCCCGCGGGGATTCCCGTCGGAATCCCGGCAGATTCACGAAAAGTTCAGCTGAAACTGGTAAAACCCGCCCCGAAATACTCCGCGAGGTCTCGGGACTTCAGGCTCCGGTTTTATCCTGACGCAACCCAGTCCGATTGGGATGATTGGACCTGGCAGATTGCGCACCGCATCACATCCCTCGAACAGCTCGGAAAAGTCATCCACCTCACCGACGCGGAAAACCAGGTTTTCCGGGACCGCGGAGAGGGGATACCTCTTTCCATCACCCCGTATTTCGCGAGCCTTCTGGAACCGGCCAATCCGGCCCAGGCCCTCCGGCGTACGGTGGTGCCGTCGATCTATGAGTATCTCATGTCCCCCGGAGAGGACCAGGACCCGCTGTCGGAAGAACACGACACCGTCGTTCCGGGCCTCGTCCACCGGTATCCGGACAGGGTGCTCTTTCTCGCGACCTATTCATGTTCCACGTACTGCCGCTACTGCACCCGCTCCCGCGCCGTGGGGGACCACCTCTGCGATTCGGGAATCGAACGCTGGGAAACGGCCCTGGACTACATCCGGCAGCACCCCGAGGTGCGGGACGTCCTCGTGTCCGGCGGCGACCCTCTCACCCTGCCCGACGCGGCCCTGGACTGGCTTCTATCGCGGATCAGCGCCATCCCCCATGTGGAGTTCATCCGCATCGGGACGAAGGTGCCCGCGGTTCTGCCCCAGCGCATCACCCGGTCGCTCGTCAAGGTTCTGCGCAAGTACCGGCCGCTCTTCATCAGCATCCACGCCACCCACCCGGACGAGCTGACCCCGGAAATGCGCCACGCCTGTGATCGTCTCGCCGACGCCGGCATTCCGCTGGGAAGCCAGACGGTTCTTCTCGCGGGGATCAACGACTCGGTGGAAACCATGAAAAAGCTCTACCACGGGCTCCTGACCATGCGTGTCCGGCCGTATTACCTGTACCAGTGCGATCCGATTCCCGGTTCGAACCACTTCCGGACCAGCGTCGCGAAGGGGCTGGAGATAATCCGGGGGCTCCGCGGCCACACCACGGGCTACGCGGTGCCGACCTACGTCATCGACGCCCCCGGAGGAGGCGGAAAAATTCCCCTTCTGCCCGAGTACGCGGTGGGGTACGAAAACGGCAATCTGCTGTTGCGGAACTACGAAGGCAGGACCTTCTCCTATCCCGACCCGGGCGCGGAGGAGGGCCGGCTGGTACGATGCTGACCGTCGGGCTGACCTACGACCTGAAAGACGATTACGTCTCCTCCGGCCTGACGCCGGAGGAGATCGCCGAATTCGACACCCGGGAAACCGTGGACGGGGTGGAAGCCGCGATACGGGCCCGGGGGTTCCGGGTCGACAGGATAGGTAACGTCAAGGCGCTGGTGGGAAGGCTCGCCGCGGGTGACCGCTGGGACTTCGTTTTCAACTTCGCCGAAGGCGTCCGCGGCATGGGGCGGGAATCCCAGGTGCCCTGCCTGCTGGAGGCCTACGACATCCCTTTCAGTTTTTCCGATCCCATGGTGATCGCTTTGAGTCTTCACAAGGGAATGACGAAGCGGGTGGTGCGCGACGCGGGGATACCCACCGCGGATTTCGCCGTGGTCGAGTCCGTCGGGGACGCGGGGCGGGTAGCCCTGCCGTACCCGCTCTTCGCGAAACCGGTGGCGGAAGGCACGGGAAAGGGCGTATCCCCCGTTTCGAAGATCGCGTCCCCCGCCGACCTGCGGGACGTCTGCAGGGCCCTTCTGGAGAAATTCCGTCAGCCCGTGCTGGTGGAGACCTTCCTTCCCGGCAGGGAGTTCACCGTCGGGATCGTCGGCACCGGCGCCGAAGCCGGGGTCGTGGGCTGCATGGAGATCGTTTACGGGGCGAAGGCGGAAGGGGACGTGTATTCCTTCATAAACAAGGCCGAGTACGAGTCGCGGATTTCCTACACCGCCGGCCGGGACGAAAACGCCCGCCGGGCCGGGGAGACCGCCCTGGCGGCATACCGCGCCCTGGGATGCCGGGACGGCGCCCGGGTCGACATCCGGGAGGACGCCGCGGGAATTCCGAATTTCATCGAAGTCAACACCCTGGCGGGGCTCAATCCCGTGCATTCGGACCTTCCCATCGCGGCCCGGTTTTTCGGCGTTACCTACGAAGAGCTGATCCGCCGCATCCTTTTTTCCGGCCTCCGGCGGGCGGGGCTCCTGCCGGCGTCATGAGGGCCGAGGAAATCCTCGCCGAGGCGTGGCGGCAGATATGCGCCGTCCGCGGGCGGGGCGGCCGGCCGGCGCGGATCGTGCTCTCACCGGAGGCGTACCGGCTCGTGCAGGATTACCGGGCCGGCCTGGGAAGCCTGGAAGACCCGGAAATGGATTACATCTCCCGCCACAGCCTCTTCACGCTGCCCGTGTACATCGAAAAGGCCGCCGCCCCCCGGGTCGAGGAAGAGGCTTAAGCGAA
>CAZGUL010000034.1:0-6131 GCA_964529055.1 uncultured Spirochaetaceae bacterium | reverse complement strand
AGCCTCCATTTCGGCGAGAAGGTCTCCGAACAGTTCCAGCGCGCTTTCGACCGGTCCGGTCTGCGCCATGTCGACTCCCGCCATGCGCAGGGACTCCAGCGGAAACCGGGAACCGCCGGACTTCAGGAACGCGAAATACTTCCGCCGGGCCGGCTCCCCCTCCGCCAGCACTTTCCGGGCAAGAGTCACGGCTGCCGCTATGCCGGTGGCGTACTTGTAAACGTAGAACGCCCGGTAGAAGTGAGGTATCCGGAGACCTTCCAGATCGTCAGGCGGCAGAACCGACACCGCCGGTCCGAAATACCGGTCGAGAAGGTCCAGATACGCGGACCGGAGCGCCGCGGTGGTCAGGGGCCTTCCTTCCTCAACGGAGCGGTGGATGATGTGCTCGTATTCGGCGAACATGGTCTGGCGGAACAGGGTGGCGATGGTGTCGTCCAGCTGCTTGCCGATGAGGTAGACGCGCAGCTCCTTCGTTTCCGCATGGTCCAGGAGAAATTTTATCAGGAGCTGCTCGTTGAAGGTTGACGCGACCTCCGCCTCGAAAATCGTATAACTGTAATGCTGGAAAGGGTTTGATGAGGCGGAATAGTGGGAATGCATCGAATGGCCCGCCTCGTGGGCCAGCGTGAATACATCGCGGAGCAGGTCGTCCTTGAAATTCATCAGGATATAAGGGTCCCCCGAATACGAACCGGCGGAAAACGCGCCGGAGCGCTTGCCCCTGTTCTCGTAGCGGTCCACCCAGCCGCCGAAAAGACCCCTGCGCAGAATGTCGCAGTATTCGGTTCCCAGCGGCGCAAGGGCTGCGAGGACCGTCTCGGCCGCCTCCTCGTAGGTGTGGCTCACCCGGACGTCCCGCACCAGCGGGGTCTTCGTGTCGAACATCCGGAGCTTCTCGAGCCCGAGGACCCGGCGGCGAAGCTCGTAGTACCGGTGCAGCAGGGGCAGGCTTTCGCGGACCGCGGCGACCAGGTTGTCGTAAACCGCTTCCGGCACGTCGTCGGGAAAAAGCCGCGCCGCCCGGGCGGAGGAAAAATTGCGGACCCGTGCGGAATAGATGTCGAGCTGGACGCTGCCGGAAAGCAGGGCGGCCAGCGTGTTCTTGTGGCCTTCGAATCCGGCCATGAACCGGGTGTAGGCGGCCTCCCTGACGGCCCGGTCGGGATGCATCATGAAGGATTGAAAGGTCGACTGGGTCAGGGGCTTTTCACCCTCCGGCGTCGGGACGACGCCGAAATCCATGTCCACGTCGGTGAGGGCGGAAAAAGCCTTCCGGGCCGTCTCATTGGCTTCTTCCTGCAGGGCGAGAAGCTTTTCCTCCTTTTCCGACAGGATGTGCGGTTTGTAGCGGAGAAGCTTTCCGAGGTAAATCCGGTATTCCGGCAGACGGTCAAGGAATTCCCGCATGCGCTCGTCGGGGATCGCCTGGATTTCCGGCTTCTGGTATCCCGCGGCCGCCTCCGCTGTGGTGGCGGCCTGCAGGAACCGGGCGTACCGGTCCTGCGCGGCGGAGTCCCCGCCGTCCTCGGCGAGACGGAGATGGGCGTAATGGCCGAGCCTTTCCTCCAGGATGCCGAGCCCGGTCATGAAATCGAGGCAGGCTTTCAGGTTTTCCGCCGAAACGCCCAGGGTGCCCTTGAAGGATTCGATCCGCTTCGCCGTTTCGCGGTATTCGTCGAAACCCTTTTCCCAGCCGGCGTCGTCGGGGAAGAGCCTGTCCAGGTTCCAGCGGTGTTCCGCCGGCACGTTTTTCCGTTCCGGTATGATCATGGGAAATTCCTTTCGATGGGGTTTTCGATGAGAGTCTTCAGGGTCCGCGCGGCCTTTCCCCGGTGGGAGAGCAGGTCCTTTTCTCCGGGATCGAGCTGGGCGACGGTTTTTCCCCGGTCCGGGAGGTAGAGCAGGGGATCGTAACCGAAGCCGCCGGTCCCCGCCGGCTCCCGGGCAACGACGCCGGGAAGAATTTCCTGGGCCGCGTAAAAACGGTATTCGTCGATCATCAGCACCATGGCGCAGACGAAGAAGGCCCGGCGGTCTTCGATTCCGGCCATTTTTTCGAGAAGAAAAAGGTTCCGCTCCACGGCGGACAGGTCCCGTCCTGTTTCCCTTCGGCCGTAACGGGCGGAATAAATTCCCGGGGCCCCGCCCAGGGCGGGCACCGATATGCCGGAATCGTCGGAAATGATCGGGATGGTTTCCCCCCCGGCGGCGGAAAGCAGCCGGCGCAGGGTTCCGGCCTTGCCTACGGCGTTTTCCAGGTAGGTGGCGCCGGATTCCTCGTGTTCGAAATCGATTCCCAGGTCGGCCGGCAGCAGCAGGGTATGACCGTGGAAAATCCTCCCGAACTCCTCAAGTTTGTGCAGATTTCCCGTCGCAAGCAGAAGTCTCATGCCGGCACAGTATCAAAATTCCGGGACGCTGAAAAGCGGGAATAACCCCCGGGGGCCCTACAGGAATTTCTTCAGGAAGTGGAAGCCCGAATCGACCGTGCCTTTCGGCAGGCCCAGGATGCGGGCTATGTCCCTGTGCGAAGGGGTGCGGGGGACCCGGGAAAGAATTTCACCGGCACGGCGGTAGCGTTCCCTCTCCTTCGCGATCCGCCGGTCAAGCCGCGCCGCGGTCTCCTTGTTCCCGCAGGACCTGCGTTCCTCCGTCAGAAGCCGTATCCGGAAGTAATTCCGGGTCCGCCGTTCCGTGAGGATCGCGATCCTTTCGGTCCTGCGGCGCATGCAGATCCGCAGGGCTTCGATGAGGTGAAAGAAGAGGTCACGGGAGTAGCCTGTGATCAGGGAAAGGTGGCCCACCGCCGGATCGTCCAGGTCGTCGGCGCATTTGAGGGCCAGAAGGAGAAAGCGGCGGACGCTTCTGCGGTGCAGGCCGCCGTCCCCCGGGGAGAAACGGAAAGGACCGATCCGGGAGGGGATGCCGCAGTTGTACGGAGGATTTTTCTCTCCCGTCCCGGTATCCTCGTCCGGAGGAGCGCAGAAAGCGCAGCCCTCCTGCAGCAGGACCCGTTCCTTTTTGTTTTTCCGGATCCGGAGGTTCACGTAACTCTTCATGTGCCAGCGCAGACAGCTCGCCAGGTACGCGTCGAATTTCCTGCCCACGTCCGTGTACCGGAGGATGACGGCTTTTATGCGGGGATAGAAGGAGATGAGGAAATCCGCGCAATCCTCCTCGGTGCACATGCCGTTTTGCTTCGGGTATTCGTACACCCGGACGACGACTTCCGTGAACAGAGCGTCGAAACCTTCCCCCGTGGCCTTGTAGCTTTCCAGCGCCGCATCGAGACTTTTTTTCATTTTGCCTTTCCTCCCCTGCCATGCAGGAAGGATGTATATGCAAGGGACGTGCCGACGGAAAGGGACTTCCGGGAAGGCCGGAGCCGGCCGTATTTACATTCGTTTACACGGCGGGAGGGAGGAACCAGCCCCCGCCATCGGTCGGCGGGAGGGGATACCCGCCATCGGGAGGGCGGAGAACCGCATCAGTCCCGGGGGGAAACGACCTTGAGGGCGGTTTCGATGTTGCCGAACGGTGCGCTGACCTGGATGCCGGATACGCCGCCGCGGATCACCTCGACGATTTCCCGGGCCATGGCGATTCCTTCCCGGCGCGCGTCCTCCTTCGTGGCGGCCCTTTCCATCCGCGCCATCACCGCGTCGGGGATCGTGACGCCGGGGACCTCGTTTTTCAGGAAGCGGGCGTTCTGGACGGAGGCCAGGGGCCACACCCCGGCGATGATTTTAAGGGGAATGTCCCGGGTCTTTTCCAGAAAGCGGAAAAGGGCATCCGGGTCGTACACAGGCTGGGTTATGCAGAAATACGCCCCCGCCTCGGCCTTCATCCGCAGGCGGGAAATCTCCCGCGCCTGGTCCAGATGGGTGGGGTCGGCCCCCACGCCGATGAGGAAGCCCGTCGGCGGGTCCACCGCCTTGCCGCCGATGTCGATGCCGCGGTTGAGACGGTCGGCGATGCGGGTGAGACCGATGGAGTCCAGATCGAAAACCGCCGTCGCGTGGGGGTAGTCCCCGAGCTTTGGAGGGTCCCCGGTGACGACGAGAAGGTTGCGGATTTCCGCTGCGGCGCAGCCCAGGAGGTCCGACTGCATGCCGATGATGTTCCGGTCCCTGCAGGTCAGGTGGAGCACCGCCTCGATGCCGGCTTCCCGCTGGATTTTCTCCGCGGCGATCAGGGGGCTCACCCGGGAAC
Source organism: uncultured Spirochaetaceae bacterium (assembly GCA_964529055.1). Classification (GTDB taxonomy): domain Bacteria; phylum Spirochaetota; class Spirochaetia; order DTKZ01; family DTKZ01; genus JAKQWJ01. Next base: position 1,916 of record CAZGUL010000034.1, on the reverse strand, counting down.
TCGCCCGGGGTCCGTCGGGGATGTTGATGGAATCAACCCCGTTCCGCAGGCATTCCCCGGCCTTCCGGATGACCCCCGACAGATCGTAGCCCAGAGGGGGCGTAATCTCCACGCTGGTGACCCATTCGCCCCGGGCGAGTTTCGCGCCGAAGCGGCTGCGGGCCTCCGGCGGAACGGGGTCCCGGGGCTGAGGCGCCTCGTGGGCCCGCGGGGCCTCGATCCGGACCCGGTGGAGGGCTTTTATCGAACGCGCCGCCTCGGCGATGTGGGCGGGGCCGGTGCCGCAGCAGCCTCCGACCCCGCGGGCGCCGATTTCGACGAAACGGCGGGCGTACGAGGCGAAGTACTCCGGGGTGGTCATGTAGATCATGCGGTCGTGAACGACCTGGGGGTACCCCGCGTTCGGCATGACCAGCACCGGAAGGGGCGCGGCCGGGATGTAGTCCTCCAGGTACTCCAGCATCTGCCGGGGACCCACGGCGCAGTTGAAGCCCAGCATGAGAGGCGGCTGTTTCGATTCCAGGAGGGGACGGAAAAATTCCTCTATGCTGTCCCCGCTCCGGGAGATGTTCCGCTCGCCGAAGGCCATGGATGCGATGTAGGGCATCCCCGCGGCGGCGGCGGCCCGGGCCGCGAGAACCAGTTCCGCCCTCCGGGAAAAGGTCTCGAAGATGATGAAGTCGGCCCCTCCTTCCTGCAGCCCCAGGATGGGATCGATGAAAGCCTCCACCGCTTCCTCGTCGGTCGTTTCCCCGCCGGCTTTTTTTCCCAGGGGGCCCACCGAACCCGCGACGAGAAGGTCCTCTCCCGCCTCAAGCCGGGCGAGCCGGGCCGCGGCCCGGGCTATCGAAAAGGTCCTTTCCGCGAGCAGGAATTCCGCGAGCTTGAAACGGTTGGCGCCGAAGCTGTTGGTCGTGATGACGTCCGCGCCGGCTTCCCGGTTTTCCCGGTGAATGCGGCGGACCTCCTCCGATTTCGTTTCCGACAGCTCCTCGAAGCAGACGTTGATGAAATGATTGCGGGCGTACAGTTCGGTCCCCATGGCGCCGTCGAAGATGACGGGCCGCCGCGAAATGATGTCCGGGAGGCTTTCCTTCATGAAAATGAATTTACCGTAAATAGAAAACCTTGACCAGACCGGCCCCTTTCCGTGTATATTCCGGGGACGGAGGATCGCATGGTGCACAGAATCGGGGACAAGACCCCCGACGTGAAGGACGCGGCGTTCATCGCGTGGAACGCGGAAGTCGCGGGGGCCGTCGTTCTGGGAAAGGACACGAGCATCTGGTTCGGCGCGGTGGTACGGGCCGACATCCAGCCCGTCCGGATCGGCAGGGGAACGGCGGTGGAGGACAATGTGACGGTGCACGTGGACCACGGAACGGCCTGCATCGTCGGGGAGGACGTCACGATCGGCCACAACGCGGTCATCCACGCCTGCACCATCGGGGACGGGTGCCTGGTCGGCATGGGGGCTGTCATCATGAGCAGGGCGGAAATCGGAGCGCAGTCCATCGTCGGGGCGGGAGCCCTGGTCACGGAGGGAAAGAGCTTTCCGCCCCGGTCCCTCATCATCGGGAGTCCCGCCCGGGCGGTGAGGACCCTGACGGACGAGGAGGTCGAGAACGTCCGCAGGAACGCGGAATTCTACGTCGGTCTCGCCAGGGAAGCCTGCCGGGACTACGCGGAGGTCATTCCGGCCGGATCAGGTTGCGTATGACGGCGCCGGCAGGATAGGGGGCGCCGATCATGCCCAGGCCGGCGAGGGTTTCGATGGACGCCTGGTATTTTTTTTCGTCCAAGAAGCCGTAGCCTCCGGCGCTTTCGAAGAGGTCCGCCGTGGCGGCCAGGACCTTTTCCGTGTACAGCCGTTTCGCCGGGTCGAGCCTGCCGATGTATTTTTCCGAAATCCTCAC